>CAMNLN010000097.1 GCA_946543025.1 uncultured Verrucomicrobiota bacterium | reverse complement strand
TGCCGCACATGTCGGCCCCGGCCTTCTTCGCGATTTCCTTGATATGACTTGCGCTAATCATGGATGAATTCCTGTGACGGCAGTATAGCACAGGCGCCGTCGCCCAAAAAGATACGAATCCGCAAAATAAATCCTACGGACGCGCATCGCCCGTGCGCGCTCGCGCGGTCCCGCCCAGGAGGAAAAGGGCCGAGTGGTCCGGTTCAAGCAGCGACATGACGTTTCCCAGGTACGAGCCGGTGGCGTAGGACTCCAGGATGCGCGTCGGGTGCGCGTTGATGCGCGTGGCAAGCTTCATCGCCGCGCAGAGGCCCTCGTACTTCGGCACGTCTTCCGGCGCGATCCAGTTCGTTCGGCCCATCCACTTCGCGCGGTTCTCGGGCCGCGCGAGCCACTTCCAGCACGTGCCGCCGTAGGCGTAGCCGTTGTCCTCGCGGGCGATCTCCGCCTCGTGCGCCACCAGGTTGTCGTGGAACACGTGCGACGAGCAGAAGTTGAGGCACCCGGAGTTGGCAAGAATGTAGAGTTTCTTGCCGTGTTCGTCGCACCATCCCTTGATCCGCCGCACGGCCTCCAGGTCCCGGTTCAGTTCGCGCTTGAGGTAGTAGCCGTCGAAGACGTCCGCCAGATAGTCCATGCCTTCCTCGGTGCCGATCTCCATGTTCACCGAAGCGCGCGTCTCCAGCTGCGGGAAGTTGTCCTTCACGAACTTCGCGACGAGCGGGGACGTGGTCGTCACGCCAGCGAGCGCCCCGTCGGCGGCGAACCGATCGATCGTCTCGCCGACCTCGGCGAAGAACGCGCGCGACTGCGCCCTCGCGCCGTAGCAGTTGGCGTTGAAGAGCAGGTGGAGCGGAATGCCGGCGTCGGCAAGCCGCCCCAGGTCCTCCAGCTGGCGACCCACGCACGAGACGGCCTTCCGGCCCGACGGCATCGCGCCGAAGGCGAAGTACACGTCGCACAACGCGTCCCGGCGCGCCACAAGCGCGTCGATCCACGCGGCGTCCGCCTGATATCCTACCGAAAACTTCATGATTCGCGCCGACATTGTAGCACGGAATCTGCCGCAGGGAAAGGCATTAATCGGCAAAATGTGCTACACTAGCGGCCATGTCCGCCAGCCCTTCAGCGTTCCCGCGCATCCTCGTCACCCTCCCGACGGCCAACTTCACCCAGCGCCGCATCCTGGAGGGCGTGCTTTCCTACGCCCGCGAACACGGCCCCTGGATGTTCCACCTCAACACGGGCGACGTCGCAGGACAGGGTCTGCGTCGAATCTCGGACTGGAAATGCTCTGGCATCATCGCCCTCTCGGCCCATCCCGAGCTGATCGCCCGCCTCGCCGCCCTCAAGCGTCCCGCCGTCTTCATCAATCCCCCGCAGGAAAAACGCCGCCCGCCCAAGGGCTGCGTGTTCGTCCGGCGAGACCACCAGAACCTCGGCCGGCTCGCCGCCGAGTATTTCATCGACCGCGGCTACCGTTCCTTCGCGTTCGTCGGTTCGGCGCGCCCTGCTGCCTGGTCGGACGGACGGCGCGACGGCTTCGTTGCTCGCCTCGTCAAAGCCGGCCATCGCTGTTCCTGCTATCCCGACCCCACCCCCGGCGAGATGGCCGACTTCGCCGTCGAAGCCCCACGCCTCGGCGCCTGGCTCGCGGCACTTCCCAAGCCAACCGCCCTCTACACCGTCAAGGACATGCGCGGCCAGCAGATTCTCGCCGCCTGCATGGACGCCGGCGTCCGCGTCCCCGAAGATCTTTCCGTCCTCTCCACGGACGACGACGCCGTCCTCTGCGAGACGACCACACCGCCCCTTTCCTCCATCGCCCTCGACGGCGAGAACACCGGCCGCCTCTGCGCCCGTATCCTCGACGACCTCCTGCACGGCCGTCCCACGGAGCCGCTCGTGGACATCGCCTATCCCCGCATCGTCACACGCCGTTCCACGGACGCCTTCGCCATCGACGATCCGATCCTCGCGCGCGCCGTCGCGCATGTCCGCGCCCACCTCGGCGAATCGCTCCAGATCGCCGCCCTCGCGGAATCGCTGGGCATCTCCGTGCGCACGATCGAAATGAAGGCGCTCCGCCATCTGGGGCGTCCCTTCCGCGAAGAGATCCGCCGCATCCGGCTCTCCGAAGGCATCAGCCTGCTTTCCAACACAGCGCTTTCCATCGCGACCATCGCCGAACGCTGCGGCTTCTGCAACGCCAGCCATTTCGCGCGCACGGTCAAGGCCGCCTTCGGCTATACGCCCGGCACGTTCCGCGCCCGCTCGCGCGCGCCGCAGCGCCAGCAGCACGCACCGGCAAGGAGCGGATGATGAAATCAGCGCTAACGGAAGATCAAGGTCGTAGCGGCGTGGACGACCGCGTAAGGCGAGACGTCATGCGGCGCCGGCACGAGGAAACGCGCCCGGTCGACCTGATAGTTCGCGGTCCGCTCCGCCGCCGTCAGCACGCGATCGTAGATGCGGAGGCTCGCGATGTACTGGTTCGCGCGGGAGAGCCCGATTTGCGCCTTCTGGTTGTGGTTGAACGTCGTACTGTAGTACCAGTTTTTCGGATTGTCGCTGACCCCGGTCGTGAAGAAGTCGTCGTTCACGCGCAACGACGAGTTCTTGCTATAGTCTCCCGCGTCATAGACGAGCGAGTAGCTGGAGAGCGTACGAATCCGCGCGGCGGTGTTGTGAGGCGAAGACGTGTTCATTGTGTAGTACGCCGTACGGTTGGCGGGATTGGCGTAGATGCCGAGGATCATGTATCCCTGGCCGCCGCGGTAGCAGATGACGCAGTCGTTCCCCGCGTTCACGATGTCCGCGCGGCTGTTACTTGTCGTGTCGAACCCTTCGTCCGACCGGCAGACGATCTCCACCGTCTTGTTCGTGCAATCCGCGAACTCGGCCAGCGTCACGGTCACCGTCGATCCCTTCGGCAACTCCAGCAGTCCGTCCGCGAAGGCGTGGGTGCGCGAGGAGAAGTTGAAGTCGTACGACCCCGCGAGGTCTTTCCAGACGGCGGCGCCGGCGACGTGCAGGCCCGTCCCCGCGTTCTCGACCGCATCCCACTGCGCGACCAGCCCGTCCTGCACGTAGGCGGCGGCCCCCGGATCGGACACGAGGAAGAAGCGGAAGCCGCCAGTCTCGACGCCCTCCGGGAACGCCACGGTGGCGACGGAGGACCCGGCCGGCGCAGTGCCGACGCGGACGGACTGCTGCCAGTCGTCCATCGAAGCGCCCGCGTCGCGCGCCCCGCTCGCGAAATAGATCGCGCGGTCGCCGTCCGCCGCCGTGAAGTGCAGCGTCGCACCCGTCACCGCAGCGCCGGCGCGGATCTTGTCCACGGAGAACGGCACCGGCACCTTGATCAACCCCGTCGCCGCCAGGTGGCCGCGTCCGCCCAGGTAGCGATCCTGGTCGACGCCAAGATTGCGCCGGCGCTCGGCGGCCGTGAGCACACGGTCGTACAGGCGCACGGACGAGATGTACGCCTTCCCGCGGTCGAGCCCGATCTGCAGGTTGCTGTTGTGTTTGTAGCTGGTCTTGTCGACATGGAAGTATCCCGTTGTTCCCTCCACGAAAAGCGAGCCGTTGACATACAGCGAGGATTCCGCGGCGTCCGGGTAGGCGTTGATCGAAAAACTGTTGAACGAGGTGGCGTTCGCGATGGTGTTGTAGGGGGAATTCCGGTTGGGCATGTAGTACGCCCAGCGGTCTTCGCTGTTGACGAATATCGCGTGGATGAAGTAGTCGTTGGCGCCGCGGTAGCAGACGAGGCCGTCGTTTCCGGCGTTGAGGATGGCGGAGCGCCCGGTCTGAGTGAAGTCGAAGTCGCTGTCCGTGTGACAGACGATCTCCGCCGTCCGGGCCGTGAAGTTCTTCAGCGTAGCTAGCGCGAGGGTGGAGCGCACACCTTTCCCCAGGAACAGGTGGTCCTCGTTGAACGTCCAGCCGGCCGACGGCTCCGGGAAGAACGCCCCTCCCACGAGGTTCGTCCAGCCAGCCGCGTTGGCGTCGTGGAGATAGGGCCCCGCGTTGTCCTTCGCGTCCCAGAGGCCCACGAGCCCGTCGCGGACGTAGTCGAACGTGTCGCAGTAGGCTCGGATGAAGAAGCGGACGCTGCCGCAGGACGTGCCGACGCCCTCCGGGAAGGCGACGCCGCTGATGGACGTGGCGTTCGCCGGCACCGTGGCAGCCTCGCGCACGTGTTCCCAAGCGTCGATGTCCTCACCTCCGTCCGTCCCGCCCCAGGCCACGTACAGCGTGCGCGCCTCGGGCCATTTGCCGAAGGTGAGGTCCACCACGGGCGTGCCGTTGGTGTGGAGCGTGTAGAGGAACGGCTCGACCACGCGGAAGGTCAAGGTCGTGGAACAGCCGTTGTAGTCGACGGTATTCGACACGGACACGTTGACCGTCCAGGTGCCCTCCCCGAGGGCAGCGATCTGCTCGGGCGTCATGCTGGCGGCGGGCGTGCCGTAAGCAGAGACGCCCAGGGCGACGACGCCGGGAGCCTCGCCGCGGGTCCAGCGGAACTTGCTGAATGTCGGCGGCGCCGTCCATCCGTTGCGCGCCTTTGTGACGGTGAACGTGTACTGGAGGTTGGTATTGGATCCGTCGGACCACCGCGTCGTGGCCGGGTCCGCGAGCGCGACCGTCACCGGATAGGTGCCGACCGCCGTCGCGTCCCCTTCCACCGACACGGTGTAGGCGGGGTTGGCGGCAATCGCCGGAACGCGTGCCTGGCCGGTGTAGTGCATCGGCGGTGGCGGCGGCGGCAGCTGCACCTCGCCGGCGGCGAGGGGGCGCAGCGTACAGCTGGTCGCGCGGTGGTCGCTCAGCGACTGGTGGGGGTGGATGGACACGTCCTCCATCGCGAACCCGCGCGCGAAGACGTTGTCGATCACTTTGGCGGAAAGGCCGCGCTGCGTCGTCTCGGCCGGAGTGTAGCCCGCGGCGGTGAAGAGCGCGGCGTCGTCCCACTTCGTCTGGGTACTGCCGTCGGCGTTGTGGAGGAATGTGTTGAAGTCGCCCGCGATGATCACGCGGGGGGAGTCGGCGAAGTCGTCGATCAGCTCGCGGATCTGCTCCGCGCGGAAGGCCTCGTCGGAAAAGTCGAGATGCGTCTGCACGAACCAGGCCTCCCGGGCGTCATCGATCGCCACGCGGTGCGCGAGGTAGTAGCGGTTCTGGTCGTGTCGCAGGAAGAAGTTCGTGACGGTCTCGACGATCTCGAAGCGCGGCGTCGCGAAGGCGGCATTGCAGTTGTATCCGCTCGTCGGGCCGACGGACTCGACCGCGTAGCGCGAGAGGATGGCGTCGCGCGTCTTCACGGAGCCGTCGGAGGTGAAGTCCGCGCTGTATTCGCAAAACCCCATCCAGTCCACGGCCATCTCGTCGAAGAAGGCGTTGTACGCCGCCGCCTTCGCCGCCGCGTCAGCCGGCGCGATGGTCGAGGTGCCATTCAAACCCAGGCTGAAGTGGCCGATGTTCCAGTGCCCCACGCGGAAGGGAGCGAGCGCGGGCACCGCGCCGAGCAGATGAGAGACGGTCTGCGGCGGCTCCGCCCCGCGAAAGCGCACGGCGTCCACCCGTTCGTTGTGCCGCCGCTCGCCCGCGGTGAGCGCGCGGTCGTAGATGCGGATCGACGAGAACCACGTCGGTCCTCTGGCGAGGCCAATCTTGGTGGTTCCCGTGTGCGCGAAACCCGAAGCCGTGGTGTGCAGCCGGCCCTGTACAATGCCGCGCACGAAAAGGGTGTTGTTGATGCGCATGTCGGAATCGACAAGGTCCTGCCGGAAGACGGCGGAGTAGGTCCGGTCCTGCTGCACGAGCACCGCCGCGTCGAGGGGAGACTGCGGGTTGCCCACGTAGTACGCCTGGCGCGAGGTCGGGTTGACGAAGATGGCGTGGACGTTCCAACCGTCGCCGCGGTAGCAGATCACGCCGTCCATGCCGACGCTGACGATGTCCACGCGCCCGTTGAGTCCCGCCGAGAGCTGGAGCGTGGAGTCGGTGCGCACGACCGCCTCCACGGTCTTGTCGGACGCGGCGGGCAGCGCGAACGGCACGGTCGCGCGCTTGCCGTAGGGGAGGTGTCCGCAGGTGTCCGTGAACGACAGGTCGGAGCAGGTGAAGTCGTTGGTGCCGGCAAGGTCCTTCCAGGTGGTAGTCTCCGCGTCATGCAGGCCAGGCCCCGCGTTGTCGATGCCGTCCCACTGGGCGACGAGGCCGTCGGCGACGTACGAGGCGGAGTCGTAACGGTCGATCAGCACGAAGCGCGCGCGATGCGCGGCGGGGTCGTAGCCGGCGGGCAGGGCCACGTCGGCGGAGGAGGAGTCCGGGGCGGCCGTGCCGCAGGCGGCGACGTTGTCCCAGCCGTTCGTGCGCCGACCGGCGTCCGCCGCGCCCCACACGAGGTAGATGTCGCGCGCATTCGGCACCATGTCGAAGACGAGGTCCGCGCGTGTGCCATTGACCGTCACCACGAAGTCGCCGCGCCCGGCAAACGCCGGAATGATCGCGCTTGCCGCAACCGCCGCAGACGCCATAAAGGTCAATCTCGTCATTTAGAACTTTCCTGCTTTAGTTAGGACTATGCACGTGCGCGAACCGCCCCGGCTTGACGAGAATTCCGCACCGATCACACGACCGATGCCACCCCGCCGTGGAAACGAGCAGATGATACCATATCCCCTTGCACGGCACAAGGGAACTATCTCACCGCGCTCTTGAGCCGCCACGCGCGTTCCGCCACGTCGCGTACGGCCTTCTTCGCGCCGGTCGCACGCCAGGAAAGCTTCCGATTGGCCGGATCTGGCACGATCTCCGGAAGAGGAAGGTACTGTAGGCCGTCCAACGAGAAGATTTCCAGCCCCACGCGGTCCACGAACACGTGCAGGCCCAGCCGCCCCTGCGCGTCCAGATCCCACGCCGTCGCGCGCCCGTTCACCGCAAGCGTCTTCTTCACGGCGTCGTAGACGATCGCGACGCCGCGCAAATCGAGCATGACGACCGCATCGGCCACCGGCTTGCAGGAGAACTCCACCTCGGACAGCTCGCACTCGAACGCCTTGAGGGCAGTCGCCTCGCCGGCCCGCAGGTTTTCCAGCTCCTTCACGGGGAAACGCGCCAGCCGCAGCCCGTCCGCCGTGCGCACGAGCTTCAGCTCCATCGGCAACGACATGCCCTGGTTGAAGATCGCGTCCGTACGTCCGCCGGCACACGTGTCGAAATGACTCCATGCCACCTGGATGCGCCGCCCGCCGGGCGCGTCGGAGAAACTTTGCCAGGCATAGACGGGATTGAGGCCGCCCACGGGACGCGTCTGTTCCAGGCGCGTCGTCTCCGGCGCGAACGTCCGACCGTCGAACATGCCGATCGCGTATTGCCGGTTCGCCGCCGTCAGCACCCAGCGCGTACCCGCTTCGCCTTCGATCGGCATCTCGAAGAAGTCGGGGCACTCGTAGAGGAACTTGCCCTCGTCGAAGAGGTCTCCCGGCACATGGCTCGCGAGCGTCCACGCCTTGAGGTCCTTCGACATGAAGAGCGAAACGCCGTGCCGCCCCTTCTCCACCTCGCCGTAGACGGCCATCACCCAACATTTGCCGGGCGCGTACCAGCCGACCTTCGGGTCACGGTTGGCGTCGGGCCGGTCCGCCACGGCGGCGTTCGGCCACTTCACGTAGTTCCGCCCGTCAAGCGACCACGCGACGCGCTGCGAACGCGGCTTGCCGGCCGCCGTGTAAATCAGCACGTGCGCACCCTTCCCGAAACCAGCCGTGTTCTCGTGATCGACGACGGCGCTCCCGGAGAACATCGGCCCGTGCTCGTCCGGCGCGATCACGTCGCCGAGGTCCTGCCAGTGCACCAGGTCCTTCGATACGGCATGCCCCCAGTGCATGTTGCCCCAGCGGATGCCAAACGGGTTGTGCTGGTAGAACATGTGCCATTCGCCGTCGCGGTACGAGAGGCCGTTCGGGTCGTTGTTCCAGCCGAGCGGCGGCGTGAAGTGAAACTGCGGACGCCACGGCTCGTCGTACTGTCCCTTCGGCGCGGGGAACGGCGCGTCGGCGAACTTCAGGTCGGTTGCCGTCAGTTCGGGCATGTCATTTCCGGAGAAGCGGAACTCGAGCGCACGCCCCTTGAAGCCGCGAAGATCGAGCGAGCCCGTCCAGTTCGTCGTGCCGCGCGCCCATTCGATTTGGTCGTACGCGACGCGCGTGCCGCCATCGAACACCTCCATGAAGATCTTCGGCGCGCCGTTCTCCACGGGCACCGCCATGTAGCGGCCCGTCGGCTTCACGGCCACCGTCCCGGCCGTTGCGGCGGCGGCCGCAAGCGAAAAAGCAACTGTAAATCTAGATGTGTGCATGACGTCCTCCTGGATTACCGATAGGCTTTGGTTCGGGGCTGGGCGATGAACGTGTCGCCCCGCTCACGCAGGACGAGCGCGCCGTCTTCGATGGCGGCGCAGCCGACAAGCTCGCCCGGCGCATACCGACCCGTCAGCTCGTATATGTCCGCCGTCGCGAAGTTCCACCACGCGAACGGACGCGTCTCGCCCATCACGCCCGGCTTCAGCGCGGCGATCTGTTCGGCCGTGAGCGCCTTGTCGTAGATGCGGGCGTCCTTCACGCGTCCGATGAAGGTGTCGGTTCGCCCCGCGTGCCGGATGCCGATGATCGCCTCGATGGCGTTGCCGTCGAACCACGTGTCCACGCCCTCGGGAACCGCATAGGAGGCAAACTTCGTGCCGTTCCGGTAGAGCGTCACCGTGCGGTCCGCCTCCCGGTACGTTGCGGCCACCTGCACGTAGTCGTTCGTGATCCGCTCCTTCGGCCACGCGGCCTGGTTCTTGTTGGTGCGGCGCGAATAGTCGCTGCCGAGCATCCACGTGTCCCTGGCGACTTCGGCGTAGACGAGTCCGTCGAACCGCTCGCCCTGGTTGATCGTGAGCGCGCTTCCGGCGCGCTGGTCCAGCCGCGCGGGCATCGCCCACGAGACGAGCGTGCGATCCTTGATCACGCCTTCCGGCTCGTCCTCCGAGACGGCGCTCTTCAGCCGCCACGCGCGTTCCGTCACGTCGCGCACCGGCTTCTTCGCGCCGGTTGCGCGCCAGGAGATGCGCCGGTTCGAGGGATTGGGAACAACGGTGCCGATCGGGAGAGTCTGGAGCCCGTCCGCGGAGAACACCTCCATGCCCTGCCGGTCGAGGAACACGCGCAGCGCAAGCCGCCCGCCCGGCGCGTCCCAGCGGGTCGACCTCTCCACGCCCTTTTCAATGAGCGAGAGCGTGCCGCGCGGCCTGCTGTACTGGAGCCTCGCGCCCCGGAAATCCAGCGTCACGACGGCATCCTCCGCGAGCGTGCACGCGAACTCCGCCTCCAGCAGTTCGCCTCGGAAGCCCGCGAAGTCCGTCGCGGGGCCGTTTCTCAAGGTCTCCAGTTCCCTCACGGGGCGGCGTGCGAGGCGAAGCCCCTTGGCCGTCTTGACCAGCGAGAGTTCCATCGGCAGGCTCAGCGCGGACACGAACGGCGCGCCCTTCGGACGCACGGTCCGCCACCAGCAGAACTGCACGCGGCGTCCGCCCGGCGCGTCCTCGAACGTCTGGCCCGCGTACCACTCGAGCGGCGTATCCCCGCACACCGTCCACGCCTCCAGGCGCTCCGCCTCGGGCGTGAAGCGGTAGCCGTCGAACATGCCGACCGCGTACTGCCGATTGCCGCAGATCAGCACCCAGCGCTTTTCGGAAGTTCCCTCCACCGGCAGTTCGAAGAAATCGGGGCAGTCGTAGAGATAGATGCCTTCCTCCACGGGGTCGCCCACGATCTCGCCCACGCGCTTCCAGTTCTTCAGGTCCGGCGAGTGGAAAATCGCCAGCTTGTGGAAACCGCCGTCCGTAATGACCAGAAGCGACACCCATTTCTTGATCGGCTCGTACCAGAACAGTTCGGGGTCCTTCTGGTTCTTGTCCGCCACCTCCTCCAGCGAGGGGATGACCGGGTTCCCCGCGTACTTCACGTAGGTGCGCCCGTCGAGCGAATAGGCGAGGTGCTGCACGCGCGGGTGGGCCTTGTCGTCCACCGCCGGATAGAGCATCACCTGCGCCCCCGCGCCGAAGCCCGCCGTGTTGTTCCAGTCGACCGCGCCGTTGCCGGAGTAGCACATGCCGTGCTCGTCCGGCGCGAGGGCGGGCGGGAGGTGCTGCCAACGCACGAGGTCCTTCGAGACGGCATGGCCCCAGTGCTTGTCCCCCCACTTCTTTCTCACGTCGGGCTTGTACTGGTAGAAGAGATGCCATTCGCCCTTGAAGAAGGTCATCCCGTTCGGGTCGTTGATGGCGCCGACGGGCGCCGTGAAGTGGAACTGCGGACGCGACGGCGCGTAGGGCACCGCGATTCCGCCACGATCCGCCGCGATCGTCTTCGCCCCGACGGCCAGCGCCGTGGCGACGGACAGGTAAAAAGCAAGTAAGATTCGCGTCGTCAATGCCTCAATCGTTATCGGAAGATGACAGCCGCGTCCGCGTTTACTCAATCTAAGCATCATGATACACCTTTCTTCTAGGTTTGTGAACTTGCAAATCCAAGATCAGTACGGGTTCGTGGGGGCGAGCTCCCACGCCTCGACGGTCTCGAACGTGG
>CAMNLN010000096.1 GCA_946543025.1 uncultured Verrucomicrobiota bacterium | reverse complement strand
ATCCGGCGAAGAAGCCGATCCTGGCGGAAAACGTCACGGTGGAAAAGGACGGCACATGTCGTTTGGGCGCGTACGGATTTATCGTTCAGGAGTTTTGACGGGCCGTCGTGCAGACGGAAAATTGCGCGCGTCATCTTCCGGTGAATCTGGCGCATGGACTTCAGAGCAGACTGGTTGTGCCGGAGCAAAAGAAGCAAAAAGCCATACCTTGCCGCAAATGATATTCAATGCTGTTTTCGGCAGTATGTTATGGTAAACTGTGCGTATAAACATTGACGAGACGGCCTTGCACCTTGTTGAGGTGCCAGATGTTCTTGCCGCCTGTGAGCAACAAATGGAGTGGAAATGAAAAAGAGAATGACAATCTGGGTCGCGATGACCATGTGTGCGATGGCGGGGTTTTCAGGGGGCGCGCCGATCCATCTTACCGCGACGGATTTCGTGCGCGCGACGGGGAATCCCTCGCTTGTGACATGGGCGAAGGGGGTGGCGCACGTGCCGGTGTGGTCGCTTTCGGGCCAACAGGTCGGCCAGTCGATTTCGGCGCTTACGCCTCCGCTTCCCGCAGACTGCACGGCGGTACGCGTTGAGATTCAGGTGGTGAACGAGGATTCCTCTGCGACGAACGCGTTCACGGACGTCTACCGCGTACATGTCGCACAGGTGGCCGACGGACAGCCGCTTGACTTCGGCGCCACGGGCGGCAAGCCCGTACGTACGCGCCTCTCCGTGCCGGGGAAGATACGCACGGTCGTGCTGGAATCGTACCGAAAGGTGAAGCCTGGGCTGCCGCTCTCGGTGCGAATCCAGCGCGAGACGGACGATCCTGGCGACACGTTTACGCGCCCGGCCGGGCTCATTTCCGCCACTGTCAAGCCGCTCGATCCGCCTGCGGCGGCGTTCGTGGTGCAAGACGTGAAGGGCTACAACTCGTGGCCGATGCTCCAGACCGTCGGCGACCGGCTCGTCTGCACGTACAGCCGCGGAAGCGCGCACACGATCGGCGAGGGCGCGCGCGACGCCTACGCGCGCTTCTCGACGGACGGCGGGCGCACATGGTCGCCGGAGGTGAAGTTCGCGGCCGACCCGCAGGTGGGCGAGGTGATGATCGGGAAGGGGACGGACAATGACGGCGCGGCACTCTTCTGGGTGCGGTGCATGGGGCATCCGCGCTCGCACCATGACCTCTACCGCACGACCGACGGCGTGACGTTCGAGAAGATCGCCGAACCTGCGCTTGAGCCGTTCCCGATGCAAATCACCGACGTGTTCCATCTGCCGGGCGGCAAGTTGATGGCGCTCTGGTTCGCCACCAACTACAGGCAAGACGAAAAGTCGAGCTCATGGGGTACGCTCGCGAGCGAGGACAACGGCCGTACGTGGGTGCAGAAGACGATCGAGGCGAAGCTTGACAAGGGCGAGCTGCCCACGGAGCAGTCGGCCGTCTACCTTGGCAACGGACGCATCCTTGCCATCGCGCGTACGGAGAACGGTGGCGCGTCCACGGCGGCACAGTTCCAGCTGACGTCCACGGACGATGGCGCCACCTGGGCGCGCGTGCGCACGAACATCCGCGACGTGCTGGCCTCCACGCCCAGCCTGATCTACGACGCGGAGAGGGGGCTGATCTACAACTACTACTACGAGCGCGGACGCGGCGTGGTGAAGCGGCGCGTCGCCCGCATGGACGACGTGTGGAACGACCCGCTCGCGTGGCCGGACGGCGAGGCCGTCGCCGTCGGGAACGAGGAGCGCCCGCACGACGCGGGCAACGTGAACGCCGTCGCCTTCGGCGCACGGCACTATCTCGCGTACTACACCGGCACAGAGCACGACACGCACGTGGTGACGGCGGTGGTCCCGACGCGTACGCGCTAGCATCGGCGCGTCACGCATGGCGCTCCACCAGGCGGCGCCCGTCGCGCGCAGATTCGACGGGCGGCAGTTCCTGCTTGCCAGCGCATGGTGAATCGTGTAAAATCTTTAAGTTTTCAATCGGTTCAAGAAGGATGGTCGAAATGTGGCGATTTGTTGTGGCGGCGTCGGCATTCATGGCTGCGGGCGCTGCGTTCTGCGCACCCTCCGGGGCTTGGCTCGTGGCCGTAGATCCCGCCGACGAGATAGGGGCGATCAAACCGATGAACGCCGTCAACGGCGGCCCCGCCAAGTTCAAGAGCAACAGCCGGGCCTGGCGCCATGCGCGAATCCCCTTCGGGCGAACGCATGACATGAACCACTCCTGGGAGTTTGGAGGACCGCACACCATCGACGTCGACGCCATCTTTCCCAACCCCGATGCGGACGAAAACGCCCCGGAAAACTACGACTTCACGTACACGGACATGGCCCTGGACTTGATGAGGGAATGCGGCACGGAACCCTTCTACCGCCTAGGGCCGTCGATCGAAAGCGGGGCGAAGAAGTACCACACGCACCCGCCCGGGGATTTCGCGAAATGGGCGCGCGTGTGCGAACACATCATCCTGCACTGCAACGAGGGATGGGCGAACGGGCGCCGCTACGGCATCCGCTACTGGGAGATCTGGTTCGAGCCGGACCTGGGCCCGAGCGCGTGGACCGGTACGCGGGAGCAGTTCCTTGAGTTGTTCAAGACCGCCGCCATCCACCTGAAGGGCCGTTTCCCGAACCTCAAGATCGGCGGCCCCGGCTTCGCAAGCGCGCTCGCCTGGAAGGATTCGTTCCTGCCGTTCTGCCGACGCGAGAACGTGCCGCTCGATTTCTACTCCTGGCACGCGTACAAGACCGACGCGCATGTCGTGGGCAAGATCGCCCGAGAGGTGAGGGGGCTTCTGGACGCGAACGGGTTTGAGCGCACGGAGTCCATACTCGGCGAGTGGAACTACGTGCGCACCTTCAAGGCCGGCGGCGAATGGGAGTATTCTCGGCAGGTCGAGTCGGGGCGCTTCATCCAGAAGGGGGCGGCGTTCGCGGCCGCCATGATGTCGGAATGCCAGGGTGCGCCCGTGGACGTCGCGATGTACTATGATGTGCGCACGTACGGGGGCATGAACATGCTGTTCGATCCGATCTCGTGCCGCGAGATGAAGGGCTACTATCCCTTTCGCGCATGGGGCAAGCTTCTCCACGACTACGGGACGCAGGTGCGGGCGACGGCGGACGAACAGGTTTCGGAAGGCGCCTCCGGCAACCAGCTGTTCGTAACGGCGGCAAAGGGTAAGGACGATGGGCTGGCCGTGTGGCTGGCGAGGTACACGGACGACGACAACGTGCAGGACTGGCGGACGGTGAAGATTCGGCTGCCGAAGGAGTGTTTCGGGCGGCGCGCGACATGCCACGTGACTGACGACGTCAGGACCTACACGGAAACAACATTGGACGTCGACAAGGACGGCATGCTTGAACTTCTGCTTGTGCCAAACGGCTTTGCGCTGGTGGAAGTTGCCGCTCGCGGAAAATGAGGGCAGACGATGGAATTTGATTCGATAGAAGAATGCCTGGCCGCGTTGAAGCGCGGAGAGATCGTGGTCGTCACGGACGACGAGGACCGCGAGAACGAGGGCGACTGCATCTGCGCGGCCGAGTTCGCCACCACGGCGAACGTCAACTTCATGGCCACTTACGCCAAGGGCCTCATCTGCATGCCGATGACGCAAGCCTGGTGCGAAAAGCTCGACCTGCCGCAGATGGTGGCCACGAACACGGACAACCACCAGACGGCGTTTACGGTGTCGATCGACTCTTCGGAGACGACAACGGGCATCTCGGCGGTGGAGCGGTCCATGACCGCGCTCGCCTGCGTGCGCGAGGGCGCGAAGCCCGAGGACTTCCGCCGGCCGGGGCACATGTTTCCGCTCCAGGCGCGTCCGGGCGGCGTCCTGAAGCGGGCGGGCCACACGGAGGCGACAGTGGACCTCTGCCGCCTCGCCGGCCTGAAGGAAGTGGGGCTTTGCTGCGAGATCATGAAAGACGACGGAACGATGGCACGTTTGCCGGACATCCGCGCGTTCGCGACGGCGCACGGGCTGAGGCTCATGACGATTGCCGATCTCATCGCCTACCGCCGCCTCAAGGAGAAGCTGGTGGAATGCGTGGAGGAGGTGGACCTGCCCACGGACTACGGCGAATTCCGCCTGCGGATGTACGTGGAGCGTCCGTCGGGGCTGGAGCATCTGGCGCTCATCAAGGGCGACCTCTCGGGCGGCGGACCGCCGCTCGTGCGCGTCCATTCGGAATGTTTCACGGGCGACGTGCTGGGTTCGGAGCGGTGCGACTGCGGCCACCAGTTGCACACAGCCATGCGGATGATCGAGAAGGAAGGTCGCGGCGCGGTGCTCTACATGCGGCAGGAGGGGCGCGGCATTGGCCTCCAGAACAAGCTGCACGCCTACCATCTGCAGGAAAAGGGGCTGGACACGGTGGAGGCGAACGTGCGGCTCGGTTTTCCGCCCGACCTGCGCGACTACGGCGCAGGCGCGCAAATGCTCGTGGACCTGGGCGTGCGCAAGATCCGGCTCATGACGAACAACCCCTGCAAGATCAAGGGATTGGCCGGCTACGGCATCGAGATCGTGGATCGCGTGCCGATCGTGGTGCCGGCCAACGCGCACGACGCGCGCTACCTCGCCACGAAGAAGGACAAGATGGGGCACCTCATCTGACGGATATGGTATAATTTTCCCATGTCGCAAGAATGGAACATCAAGTCGCGCGGGCATGTCTGCTCGATCTGCGAAAAGCCGCTCGTGGACAAGGCGCCGGTCGTGTCGGTGCTGAAGGAGCTGCCGGACGGCTACGAGCGGAAGGACTGCCATCCCGAATGCTGGAAGACGGCGCCCCGGGACTGGGAGCCGTTCAGCCAGTGGGAGGGGGTCTATGCCGCCCCGCCGCCGCCGGACGCCAAGAAGGAGCCGCTCAAGAAAGAGACGGCGGACGAGCTGCTGCGGCACCTGATCACGCTGGACGATCCGGCGATGAAGAACGTCGTGTACGTGCTGGCCGTGATGCTGGAGCGCTCGAAGATACTCGTCGAGCGCGACGCGCGCGAGCAGGCGGACCATACGATCATCCGCATTTACGAGCATCGCAAGACGGGCGAGTCGTTCGTCGTGCTGGATCCGCGCCTGCGCCTTGAGAACCTGGCGGAGGTGCAGCAGCAGGTCGTCGCGCTCCTGTCGGGCACGAAGACGCTGGGCGAGGTGTCTTCGGAAGAGGAAAAGTCTGAAGAGGTCAAGTCATGATCAGGATTGTCGATTGGGCGGCAGAGAAGCCGCAAAGCAAGATTGTCGCGCGCTTTCTGCAGCGGAGCGCGTTCCCGGAGGAGGCCGAGAAGGCCGCGGCAGAGGTGCTGGCCGCCATCCGCGCGGAGGGCGACGCGGCCGTGGCGCGGTACGTGGCGAAGTTCGAGGGGGCGAAGCTTGCGCCGAAAAAGTTCCGCGTGACGGACGCCGAGCTGGCTGCCGCCGAGGCGCAGGTGCCGCCCGCGCTGAAGCGGGCGGTGAAGGACGCCCACGTGCGCGTGATGCGATTCTCGAAGGCGTCCTTGCGCGCGCCGTGGACGATGAAGACGCCGAAAGGCGGAACGGCGGGCGAGTTCTATTCGCCGATGGATCGCGTGGGCGTGTATGTGCCGGGCGGCACCGCGCCGCTCGCCTCCACGAGCGTGATGACGGTGACGCTGGCGAAGGCCGCCGGGGTGAAGGAGATCGTGGCGTGCACGCCGGCCGGACCGACGGGTACGCCGAACCCCGTGCTGCTCTACGCGCTCAAGCTCGCGGGGGCGACGGAGGTGTACCGCGTGGGCGGCATCCAGGCGATCGGCCTGATGGCGTTCGGCACGAAGACGGTGCGCAAGGTGCAGAAGATCGTCGGCCCCGGCAACGCCTACGTGACGGCGGCGAAGCGCCAGGTTTACGGCTACGTGGGCATCGACCAGGTGGCCGGCCCGAGCGAGATCGCCGTGTTGGCGGACGGCACGGTGTCCGCCGCGTGGGTGGCGGCCGACCTGCTTTCCCAGGCCGAGCACGGGAGCGGGTGGGAGAAGAGCCTGCTCGCCACGCCCTCGCGCGCGTTCGCCGAAGAGGTGAGGAAGGAAATGCTGGCCCAGACGGAGACGCTCTCGCGCAAGGCGCTCATCCGGCGCGTCTTCGACCGCGACGGCGTGCTGATCGCGGTGACGCCCACGCTCGCGGACGGCCTGGAGCTGGTGAACCGCTTCGCGCCGGAGCATTTCGAGATCATGTGCAAGGACGCAGCGAGGCTCATGAAGGGCGTCAGGAGCGCGGGCGCGGTGTTCGCGGGCGCATGGACGCCCGAATCCGCCGGCGACTTCGTGGCCGGGCCCTCGCATGTGCTTCCCACGGGCGGCGCGGCGAACATGTTCAACGGGCTCACGCCGGACGACTTCCGCCGTCGCCACAGCTTCGTGGCGTTCACGCGCGGCGACCTCGCGGAAACCGCGCCTACCATCGCCGCGTTCGCACAGGTCGAGGGGCTCGACGCGCACGGTCGCGCCGCGTCCATCCGGTTCGGCCGCTAGGAATCGGGGCGCAGGCTGAATTATTCTTTCGGCGTACGTTTGTCGTCCGGGCGCAGGAGCATGGCCATCAGCACGGCCACGGCGGCGGCGATGGCGAGCGCCACGAGGTAGCCGCGCGCGAAGAGGGGGAGGGTCGGCTTGTCCAGCGGCACGACCTTGCCGAAGAGGTAGTTCGAGGCCAGCACGCCGAGTCCGCTGCTGATGAGCATGGCGAGGCCTTGCGCCTGGTTTCGGATTTCGGGCGGCGCGATCTCTGCCACGTACATCTGCGCGCCGACGATGGTGAGGCCGAACACGAGTCCGTGCAGCAGGATGCCAACCACGTCGCCGCATTCGCCGGCGAGGCCGGGCACGGCGGCGCCCAGGTAGAACGCGCCGTAGCGGGCGGCGAGGAGGACGACGCCCAGGACGAGCGCCCACTTGTAGCCGGCTTTGCGCAGGATGACGGGGATGAGCAACAGGAAGGCCATCTCCGCCACCTGTCCCCAGCTCATCATCGAGACGCCCAGCTCGAAGCCTTTCAGGTGGAGATAGGGCACCGTCCAGCTGTTGTACCACTGGAACGGCAGCATCGAGCAGAAGAAGAGAACGGCGAAGATCGCGAATTCCGGCCGCTTGAAGAGGACGAAGGCGCGCAGGCCGAGCGCGTTGGCCACGGACATCGGCTCGTTGCGTCCCTTCGGCACGGTGGGCGGCAGGAAGAACGTGAGCGCGGCGCTCGCGAGGGCCACGCCGCCGCCGCAGAGGAAGATGGCGCGCGTGGACTCGAACTCCGGCGCGCCGAACACGTGCTTGGCGACGAGCCCGAACAGCGCGGCGGCGGCCCAGCCCATCGATCCGAACACGCGTATCTGCGGGAAGGCGGCCGGCGTGGCGTGCGCCATCGCGACGGCGGCGGTGATCGACCAGGTGGGCATGTAGAAGAGCATCGTGACGAGGAGGCAGGCGAACACGACGCCGGGATTCGAGGTGTAGGCGGCCCCGAAAAGGCCGAGCGCCGCCGTGACGTCGCAAATCAGCAGCATGCGCTCGCTGTTGAGGAACTTGTCCGCGAACATGCAGACCACGGGCGAGGCCATCATGCCGAAGGCCATCGTGTTGAAGACCCAGAACATCCACGGGGCGGACCCCTCGAGCCCCGCCATGTACTTGCCGAGCGCCAGGAACCAGACCGGCATCATGAGGTACTGCAGGAACATCATGGCCGAGAGCTTGACACGGATGGCGAAAGGCATGGACGTCCTCCTTCTTTCAGATTTTCCCTTCAGATTTTCAGCAATTTCCGCGCGCGGGCGAACTGGGCGGAAAGATCGATCTTGCGCGCGCCGCCGAGATGGCCGGCCGCCGCGAGGTCGTCGATGAACCGCCGGAACTTGTGTGGGCCGGACTTCAGGTTGTCGAGCGCGTGGACTTCCGCCGTGCCGAAGGTGCAGGCCTCGGAGAGCATGCCGGTGGACTCGGCCGTCACGTAGAGGACGCGCGCGAGGGAAACGAAGGCCGGAATCGGGTTGAAATGGTCGTGGGAATAGAGCAGCTTGTAGTCGAATGGGAACGAGTCGACCACGGCCTCGACGTCGGGCGGCGTCCGGCGGGAGGTGGTGACCCAGATCTCGTGGTTCGTGGCTTGGGGGATGTCGCTCGTGGGCTTGTAGGCGGCGAATATTTCTTCAAGTCGGGCGCGCATCCAGTCGGCGGAGAGGGTGGAGCACTTGTTGGGGCCTCCCACGATGACGGCCACGGCGGGACGATCGGAAGGGGAGTAGCGTTCGCGAAACGCCTTGACGCCGGCTTCGTAGAAGGCCGCGTCTGCGGCGACGAGGTTGGCCGGGATGGGAATGACGTTCGGGACGTTGTCGGGCCGGTCGAACGACGGGGCGAGGATGCAGTCGAATCCGGCGAGGCGGTAGCCGCGCGGGTAGAGAACCACGCCGCACGGCACGCCGAGGCGGCGCGCGAGCGCCTTGACGGCGTAGAAGGTGCCGCTGCCGGTGCCGATGATGGCCTTGAGATTCTTGACGTCGTGAGGAACCTGAAGGTCTTTGAAGATCGAAAGGGAAAGAATTCCGAAGAGGTCGAGAAGGTAGGAGAGCATCTTGGCGAATGGCGACTTGAACCGGACCGGCAGCACGAGCGGTTCGCAGCCCAGCGCGCGCGCGAACGCCCGCGACTGGTTCTCGTGTCCGGCCTTGCCGTCTGTCAGTATCAGGACTTTGCCCTTCACTTTCGCCCTTTACCTTTCATCCTTCAGCATTTCCCGGACGGCCCGGCGCATCTGTCGCTTGGCGACGCCCATGGAGCCCTTGATGGTGCAGCCGGCGGCGCGGAGGTGCCCGCCGCCGCCGAAGCGGGTGGCGAGCAGCGTGGCGTCCCACGGGGCGCGCGTACGGATCGAGACGCGCGTCTCGTGCGTACGGTCGGGAATCTGGTAGAAAAAGAGGGCGATCTCGTTGCGGGCGACTTGACGGGGAATCTCGATCACGTCTTCCGCGTCCGCCTTGGTGCCGCGGACCTCGCGGAAGTCGTCGCGCGTGAGCGAGACTTCGGCGACCTTGCGGTTCTTCCAGACATGGAGCGACCGCCAGGCGCGGCGCTTCAGCTCCACGGCCTTGGCGGCGAAGGAGCAGTAGAGGATATCGTTGATAAAAGCCGTGCGTACGCCGTACCGCAGCAGGTCGCAGGCGGCGCGGAGGGTGCCGGGGCGCGTGGAGTCGTAGGCGAAACGGCCCGAATCCGTGACGATCGCCACCCAGAGGGCCTCGGCGATGGCGCGGTCGAAGGGCCATTCCATCCACTTGGCGAAGCGCCAGACGATCTCGCCGGCGGCGGCGGCGGCCGGGTCGATGATCGAGACGGTGCCGAACGCCGTGTTGGTGACGTGGTGGTCGATCACGAGAAGGGGCAGCTTCTCGGCGAAGGGGCGCGTCTCGGGAGGAAGTCGCTCGAAGGTGGCGCAGTCCACGGAAAGGAACAGGTCGAACTTGCGGTTCTTGAGGCGGCGCAGGGGCACGAGGTCGGCCACGCCTTCCAGGAAGCCGGGCTTGCCGAGAGCCTTTGGGTCGGCGGCGGCGACCGCGTCGTGGCCGGCCGCCCGGAGGAGCCGGGCGAGCGCGATCATCGAGCCGAGCGAATCCCCGTCCGGGCTCAGGTGCCCCGAAACGAGGATGCGTTTCGACTTCGCCAGCAGCTCCTTCGCCGCCTCGAACTCCTCTCGTGTCTCCAAGTGCGTCATGCGGGCAAATATTAAACCATATCTTGGGCCGACTGGAAAGGGCAAAACGGCGGTCGCCGTTTTATGCTATAATTTCCGCCGTTCTCAAGGAGAAAAATCGCAATGGCATATGACAAGATCAAGGTTCCCGCAGGCGGGAAGATCACGATGGCGGGCGGCAGGCTGCAGGTTCCGGACAATCCCGTCATCCCGTTCATCGAGGGCGACGGCACCGGCCCGGACATCACGCGCGCGGCGATGACCGCGTGGAACGCCGCCGTGAAGGCCGCCTACGGCGACGCGCGGAAGATCTCGTGGATGGAGGTCTACGCGGGCGAGAAGGCGAACGCCGTCTATGCCCCCAACACCTGGCTGCCGCAGGAGACGCTGGACGCGTGCCGCGAGTATCTCGTTTCGATCAAGGGCCCGCTCACCACGCCCGTCGGCGGCGGCATCCGCTCCATCAACGTGGCGATGCGCCAGCAGCTCGACCTCTACGTGTGCCTGCGGCCCGTGCGCTGGTTCAAGGGCGTGCCTTCGCCGGTGAAGCGTCCGGAGCTGACGGATATGGTCATCTTCCGCGAAAACACCGAGGACATCTACGCCGGCATCGAGTGGATGAACGGCACGGCCGAGGCGGAGAAGGTGAAGAAGTTCCTGATCGACGAGATGGGCGTGAAGAAGATCCGTTTCCCCGCGACGGCCTCCATCGGCATCAAGCCCGTTTCGCAGGAGGGGACGGAGCGCCTCGTGAAGGCCGCGCTCGACTACGCGATCGCCAACGACCGCAAGTCCGTCACGCTCGTCCACAAGGGCAACATCCAGAAGTTCACCGAGGGCGCGTTCCGCGACTGGGGCTACGCGCTCGCGAAGCGCGCGTACGGCGCGAAGACGATCGACAAGGGGCCGTGGTGCGAGTTCCAGAACCCGAAGACCGGCCGCACGATCACGGTGAAGGACTGCATCTGCGACGCGTTCCTGCAGCAGATCCTCACGCGTCCCGCCGAGTACGACGTGATCGCCACGCTGAACCTCAACGGCGACTACGTCTCCGACGCGCTCGCCGCCACGGTCGGCGGCATCGGCATCGCGCCCGGCGCGAACATCAACTACCAGACGGGCG
>CAMNLN010000095.1 GCA_946543025.1 uncultured Verrucomicrobiota bacterium | reverse complement strand
AGGAGACACAGACCATGCCATTCATCAACGACGACTTCCTGCTGACGACCAAGGCCGCGAAGGAGCTCTACCACGGCTACGCGGAGAACATGCCGATCATCGACTACCACTGCCACCTGCCGCCGGCGGAGATCGCCGCCGACCAGCGCTGGGAGAACGTCGCGCAGGTGTGGCTGGGCGGCGACCACTACAAGTGGCGCCAGATGCGCTCGAACGGCATCGACGAGAAGTTCATCACCGGCGACGCCAGCTGGCACGACAAGTTCCTCGCCTTCGCCGAGACGATGGAGGTGCTGCTCAAGAATCCGCTCTTCGACTGGTCGCACCTGGAGCTGGCGCGCTACTTCGGCGTCACGGACCGCCTTTCGCGCAAGACGGCGGAGAAGATCTGGAAGAAGTGCAACGCCGCCCTCGCGAAGCCCGGCTTCTCCGCGCAGGGGCTCATGAAGAAGTCTAACGTGAAGGTGGTGTGCACCACCGACGATCCCGTTGACTCGCTGGAACACCACCTCGCGATCGCGAAGAAGCCGTTCGGCACGAAGATCCTGCCCGCGTGGCGCAGCGACAAGGCGAGCAAGGTGGAGAACGTCAAGGCGTGGAACGCATGGATGGACAAGCTCGCCGCCGCCGCGAAGATGCCCGTGAAGACGTGGGACGACTTCCTGGAGGCGATGGCCAAGCGGCATGCGTTCTTCGCGAAGGCCGGCTGCGTGATCTCCGACTACGGCGTCACCGAGATCTTCGCCGCACCGTACACGGAGGCGGAGGTGCGCCGCGCGTTCAAGAAGGCGCGCGGCGGCAAGGCGCTCGCGCCCGAGGAGGCGCTGAAGCTCAAGAGCGCATGGCTCTACGAGGGGCTGGCGGCGGACGCGAAGGCCGGTTGGGCGGCGCAGCTCCACTACAGCTGCCTGCGCGACACGAACACGAAGATGTTCAAGCGGCTCGGTCCCGACACCGGCTTCGACTGCATCGGCGAATGGAACGTGGCGGCCTCGCTCGCGCGCCTCTTCGACCGCCTGGAGCAGGCCGGCGCGCTTCCGCGCACGATCCTCTACTCCCTCAACCCGAAGGACAACGAGATGCTCGCCACGCTCATGGGCAGTTTCCAGCACGGTCCAGAGAAGGGCCGCATGCAGCTGGGCGCGGCCTGGTGGTTCCTCGACCAGAAGGACGGCATGCGCAAGCAGCTTGAGGCGCTCGGCGCGCTCGGCTGCCTCGGCAACTTCGTGGGCATGCTCACGGATTCGCGCTCGTTCCTCAGCTACACGCGCCACGAGTACTTCCGCCGCATCCTCTGCCAGATGCTCGGCAAGGAGATCGAGGCCGGCGAGCTGCCGCGCGACATCCCGTGGATCGGCGGGCTCGTGAAGGGCATTTGCTACGAGAACGCGAACAGGTATTTCTTCGGGTGACATGGAAGAGCACGAGGACAGCACGGCCATCAACCTGGCCGAGGAACGGCTGAGGCTCGAACGCGAGGCGCTCGCCGTCGAGCGCGAACGCCTCGCGGCCGCGCGCCAGCATGCCGAGGAAGAGGCGCGTCTCGCGCAGACGCGCCGTCGCCCCGTCCTGGCGTTCGTTGCCGTGGCGTTGCTGGGCGCGCTCTGCTTCGCGGGCGGGATGCTGGCCGGCATCTCGATCATGGAAGGACGGCAGCAGCGCCTTGCGGAGGCGCGCCTCGCGCACGCGCTTTCCAAGCTGAACGTCGATCCGCTGTCCGTGACCACCAACTCGGTCCATCTTTCGGGCGCGAAGACCGGCCCGGCGCACCGCAACGTCGAGGTGATGGTGATACAGTGAAAACTTGCCTCGCATTTCTTGCCCTTTGCCTCCCCCTCGCCGCCTTCCAGCCGTCCTTTGAGATATCGGCGTCGGCCACAAACCTCATCGTAACGGAACAGACGGCGATCACGCTGCGCCTGCGGCTGGCGGGCCTGGACGATCCGTTCGCCGAGCAGCCGCCGTTCCTCAACCAGCGGCCGCCGCACGTGGAGGCCGCGTTCCTGACGTCCGACTGGTCGCCGGGGCCGCTCGCGGCAGTCGACCCCAAGCAGCTGTTCGAGGGCGGATCGCGCCGTCGCCGCGACGTGCCGTCGTTTACGCTGAACAACTACGTCTCGAACGACATCTTCTCGTCCATGGGCGATCCGTTCGGCATGATGGACGACGACTTCTTCGGCCGTTCGATGCTGGGGCCGAAAAAGACGCTCTTCCCGTTCACGGCGAAGCGGACGAAGGCGGACGGCAAGAACGTGTGGGAGTTCACGGTGACGACGGCGCCCTACCGGGCTGTCACGGCGGGGACGGTGACGATTCCGTCTGTTCGCATTTCTATTCCTCTTATCGTTTCCGTGCGGGAGGGGAGGGACCGTTTCGGACGGCGCGCGCACGTGCCCGAGCTGCGTGAGACGCATCTCGCGACGAAGCCGCTGACGATCGTCGTGGGCGGGCCGCCGACGGCCGGGCGGCCATCGGCGTTCTGCGGGGCGGTGAGCTCGAACCTCGCCGTGCGGGCGACGCTCGACACGAACGTGTGCACGGCGGGCGACCCGCTCGTCTTCACGCTCGACGTCTCGGGCGCGGCCGATCTCGCGTCCGTCTATCCGCCCGCGCTCGGCAAGCTGGTGACGGGAGACGTGTTCCGCGTGGACGAGGCGTCCGTCAAGACGGACACGTTCGCAGACTCGCGCCGCTTTACGTGGCGCGTGCGCGCGGTCAAGGCGGGGACGGTGGAGTTTCCGTCGATTCCCGTGGCCTGGTACGATCTGGGAAAACGCGCCTACGTGACCGTGAACACGGACAAGATTCCGATCCAGGTGAAGGCCGGCGCGCAGGCGACATTGGGCGCGCTGGACGAGACGGGCGACGAGACGGACGCCTTGCCGATGCCGGACGGGATCGACCTTGATCCGCAAGGCGCGGCGGCATGTCCGTTCCTGCCGCACCTCGCGCTTTCGCTTTTGCTGTTCATCGCGCCGCCGATCATGTTCCTCGTCATTCGCCTCGCGCCGCCCGTGCGCCGGCGCGTGGCGGCGCGCAACGCGGCGTACCGCAAGGCGACGGCGTTCGGCCGGTGCCGCCGGGCGTTGCGCGGGCGCGACGCGGGCCGGCGACGCGCGGCGATCCGCGCGTTCTTCGCGGTACGCTACGGCGTGAACGGCGCGGCGGTGACGGCGGCCGACGCCGAACGGCTCATGGCGCCGGACTACGCGGCCGAGGAGATCGCCCTCGTGACCTCCGCGCTCGCGGAACTGGACCGCACGGAGTTCGCGGCGCGCAAGACGGTCGTCTCGCTCCTTGTCCTGCTCGCTGCCGTCCTCGGCGGCGCGGGCGCGTCCCTTGCTGCTCCCGCTTCGCCCGACTTCACCTACCGGCGCGCCTCCGTGCTGGCCACGCGCGCGGCGGACGAGGCCGGCTTCCGCGCGGCGGCCGACGCCTATCGCGGCTGTCTGGCGGCCGGTTCGGCGAATCCGATTCTCTTCACGGACCTTGGCACGTGCGTTCTCCTGGCAGGAGACGCGAAGGGCGCGGCGGCGGCGTTCGCGCGGGCCGAACGCTGGGGCGGCGAGACGCCGTCCACGCGGCGCGGCCTCCTGGCGGCGCGGGCGCGGATGCTGCAGGATCCGCGCGCGGAGCTGCCGCTCGCGCGGCTCTTCTTCCGTCCGCACGTGATGTTCTCCGCCGACGCGCGGCTTCTCGCGGCGGCGGCGCTCTGGGCGTTCGTGTGGCTGGCGGCGCTCCTGCCGCCGGGCGGCTGGCGGCGGTTCCTGCTGTTCTGGGGAATCGCGCTCTTTGCGGTGGCGGCGATCTCCGTGTCCGTTTCCGTCGCGGAGGAACTGATCGAGAGAGGAGGGGAGATCCATGCGCAGGCTTAGCTTTCTCTTGGCGGCAGGTGCGTTGCTGGCTGCGCAGGCCCAGTTCTTCAACTTCTTCCAGAAGGGACCGTCCGTGAACACGGACGTGACGGGCAAGGCGCGGCTGGAGCCGTCGTCCGTCGTGGTGGGACAGCCGTGCGCGATCCTGCTGGAGCTGGACGTGGAGAAGAGCGTCGGCGTCGAGAACCTGCAGGTAGGCGGGCTGCCGGACGCGGACGACGGAAAGGTTGTCTACGGCGAAGGGTTCGAGAATCTGGCGGACGGCCCGTCGGCGAAGGCCGGGCGCGTGGTGAAGCGGTTGCGCCTGCCGGTGCGTTTCCTCGCGCCCGTCACGCAGGAGGTGGCGATGGCCGTGCAGGGGATGGCAACGGTGCGCCGGCAGCAGGGAGGAATGAGCTTCTCGTCCTCGTCGAGCTTCGGGACGCGCCTCGCGCCGTTCCGCATCGAGGTGCAGCCGTTGCCGGAGGAGAGGCGGCCGGCGAACTATTCGGGGGCTGTGGGGACGCGCTTCGAGATGACGCAGAAGCTGGAACCGGACCATGTGCGCCCGGGCGATCTGGTGACGGCCACGTACGTGCTGACGCACGACGGATACTGCCCCTCGAACGTGTGGCCGGCGGTGGAGCGTCTGGCGAAAGAGTTCAAGGCGTACGATCCGAAGGAGGTCTCGCGCACGGAGAACAAGGTCGTCTGGACGCAGGTGCTGGTGCCGCAGACGGCGGCCGCGACGAACTCGGCGCTCGTCTCGATGCACTACTACAACCCGCGTACGAAGCGGTACGAGGTGGCGCGGGCGCGGCCGAAGACGCTGACGTTCGTGTCCAGCGAGGCGGCGTCGACGGAGAACACGGCGGTGGTGGTGACGGCGGACGCGGCGCCGGCGGCTGCGCGCGCAGACGCGTCGCCGGGGAAGGGCCCGGTCACTCTGCGCGTGGCGCCGTCCGACGCGTCGCCCGTGGTGGCCGTCCTGCCGCCGGGCACGCCCGTCGTCGAGCGCGCGCGCGCCAACGGCTGGCGCCGGCTGGAATCGCCGCGCGCCATCGGCTGGACGCGCTGACTTTTTCCCGCTTCACAAGGCGCGGGGTTTCGGGTATAATACAGACAGTTCAACCGCAAGAGGCAGAAACGACATGGCGACATTTCAGTATATCGCGAAAGACAGCTCCGGGCAGGAAAAGCGTGGCATGGTGGAGGCCGGCGACCGTTCGGGCGCCATCGCGGCCATCCGCGCGCAGGGCCTGATGCCGACGGCGCTCGGCGAGGTGAAGGGCGGCGGCGGCGCGGCGGCGAAGCCGGCGGCGGCCAAGAAGGCCGCGCCCGGAAAGAAGCCCGCCAAGAAGGGCGGCGGCCTCGGCAGCAAGGAAATCAAGCTCACATTGCCGAAGTTCCTGCGGCCGTCGCGCGTGAAGGCGAAGGACCTGACGGCCTTCACGCGCCAGCTCGCGACGCTGGTGAACGCAGGCCTGCCGCTCATGCGCTGCATCGAGGTGCTGAAGAAGCAGAAGATGGCGCCGGCGATGGCGGACTGCCTTGACGGCATCTCCGAGAACATCGCGGGCGGCGGCACGTTCTCCGACGCGCTGACGGCCTACCCGAAGATCTTCGACAACCTTTACGTGAACATGGTAAAGGCCGGCGAGGCGGGCGGCGTGCTCGAAGTGGTGCTGAACCGTCTGGCCGAGTTCGCCGAAAAGGCGCAGAAGATCAAGAACAAGGTGAAGGGCGCGATGATCTACCCGTCGGTGGTCCTCTTCGCCGCCATCGGCATCACGGCATTCCTGCTCGTGACGGTGATCCCGAAGTTCCAGCAGGTGTTCAACGACATCCTCGGCGGCGCGGAGCTGCCGGCCATCACCGAGTTCGTGATGGGCATCTCCGACTTCGTCCAGCACAACGGCCTCCAGATCCTCGTCGGCGTGGCGGCGGTGGTGGTCGTCTACAAGGTGTTCGGCAAGACGCCGTTCGGCGCGTACCAGCTGGACAAGATGCGGATCTCCATGCCGGTCACCGGCACGCTCGTGCGGCGAACGGCGATCTCGCAGTTCTCGCGTACGCTGGGCACGCTGCTCGCCTCGGGCGTGCCGATCCTGCAGGCGCTCGTGATCGTGCGCGACACGACGGGCAACCGCGTGGTGCGAAAGGCGATCCAGACCGTCCACGACGCCGTGAAGGAGGGCGAGTCGATGACCGACCCGCTGGCCTCCTCCAAGGTGTTTCCGCCGATGGTCGTCTCGATGGTGCAGGTGGGCGAGGAGACGGGCGCGCTCCCGGACATGCTCACGCGCATCGCGAACACGTACGACGACGAGGTGGACAACGCCGTGGCGGGCATGACGGCGGCCATCGAGCCGGCGTTGATCATCTTCCTCGCCGTGGTGGTAGGCACGATCGTCATCGCCATGTTCCTCCCGATGATCAAGATCATCTCCTCCGTCTCCGGCGCGGCGGGCTAAGGATTGCCATGAAGAAGAACGGGTTCACACTGATCGAGCTCCTGATCGTGACGGTGGTGATCGTCACGCTCATGGGCATCGTATTCCGCCTCGCGGGCGTGGGCGGCGACTCGCGGAAGAAGTCCAAGACGCTGGCGCGCCTGCAGCGCATCGAGAACGCGATTTCCGGCTACTATGCCGCGTACGGCTCCTACCCGCCCGTGCCCTTGCAGGGACGCAGCCGCGACATCAGGATGAAGGTTGACGATAACGGCGTGCAAGGCGGCAATGCCGGTTCGTACAACCTGTCGAGCCCGAACAGCGACACGGTGAAGCAAGTGGAGGCCGCCTGCCGCGCCCAGCCGGTCGCGGTGCTCTTCCCGTTCTTCATGAACGATGACGTCGACGGTGACCGGGCGAGTTCCGCCGAGAAGCTTGTCACGGCCATCAGGAACGAGAGAAATTTCAAATTCAATCCGTTGACGAGTCCCGGCGGGTTGAGCAGGGACGAGTCGGATTGGCGCAAGGTCAACCTGTTTCAGTTCGGCCTGCTGTCGTTCCTTCTTCCGCGCTATCTGTTCATGCTGCAGGGCGACCCCAGTTTCTATGATGCCCGGAATGGACAGTGGTCGGTCAACAATCAGCTGCCCTGCCGGGTCGACACGGGGCGCCCGTATGAATCATGGGAAGACATGCAGGAGAAGTACTACAAGAGCGGAGCCGCCAACGCCAAGGAAATGGCGCTTATCGAAAACCTGCCGTCTCAAGCCGTTTGCGCCCGCTGGATGCCGAACTTCGAGGGTATTGTCACTGGCGGACTCGACTTCTACGGCGTGGACACGTCGGACGGCGATTGGCTGTATCTGGACGGTTCTCTCTACGACGGCATCCCCGGGTACAAGAAATGGATGCATCAGGCCAGCCCGCGCGGTTACGACAATTCCGGCTCGCTCTATCTCCTGAACGGCATGACGGTCGCGGACGGGTGGGGCAACGAATTCTATTACTATTCGGAAGTGCCCTACCAGAGCTATCGGCTCTGGTCGGCCGGGCCGAACTACCGGACCTTTCCGCCGTGGCTGGACCTTAGCAAGTTCAACCAGAAGGAGCAGGAGACGATCGCCAACTGGACGAAGGACGACATCAGCCATCTGGCGAATTGAGGAGTTTAGAGGCTAGTGGTTAGTGGCTAGTTAGGAGGTTGAAGATGAATGACAGGAAGAGAGGCTTTACGTTGATTGAGCTGATGGTGGTGATCGGTATCATCGCCATCATTTCCGGCTCGTTGATGATGGGGTTCGGCCGCATCACGAAGTCGGCGCAGCGCGCGAAGGCGGTTGAGACCGTCTCTAACGTGGCGCAGGCGTTTTCGCTCTTGCGGCAGAGGAACGGCAACGCCTGGCCGAAAGTCATCCTCGACAGCGAAGGCGCGGACGGACAGGGGAAGGGGATGGTCGTGGAGGTGGCGAAGAAGTTCGCGGAGAAGGGCCTGCTGGGCATCAGCTGCAAGAATCCAAATCCAGACTCCGGCGCCGCCGACTATACGCCGATCGGCATCAGCCGTTGCGGCGTGGTCGACCCGTGGGCCGAAGCCGTCCTCAAGCGGCCCAAGGCGGATGTCACGACGAAGGTTCCGTCCGGCGGAACCGTTCAAGACCATATCATCTACTATGCGGTCGACAGAGACGGTGACGGCTTTACGGATGCGTCCGTCGGCGGGCAGACCATCAAGGTTCGTGCGGAAGCCATCGCCTGGTGCGCGGGCGCCGACGGCGTGATCGCGCCCTATGCGAACCGAGGGCGTTCAGACGACGTCTACAGCTGGGACGCGGCGAAGGAGAAGAAGTAGCGGTTAGTGTAGTGGTTAGTGGCTAGTGACTAGTGGTTCGTGACTAGTGGATGAGTGGAGGACAAAGATGAAGCTGAGGAAAAAGAGAGGCTTTACGATCGTCGAGATGCTGATGGTCATCGCCGTTCTGGCGGTGCTGACGGGCATCGTGGCGACGGCGGCGACGTCGGTCATCCGGAAATCGCGCGTACGCAAGAACGAGGCCTTGCGCGTCGCCCTCCAGACGGGCATCGCCACATACTATCAGCAGGAGGGATATTGGCCGCCTAGCCGCGACGGAAAACTCCAGGAATGGTCCAGGGACGGGCTGGATTCGTCGGCTAAGAACCGGAAATGGAGCGACGGCGAAAGGGTTGCGAACCTTGAGTCGGACGAGTATGACGAGCTGGTGCGGCATCTCGTCGTGCGTTGCCTAAACGCTTCGGGCAACCCGATCATGGACGTCTCCGGCCTTGCGGCTACCCGAAAGCGAGACGCCGACCGCACGAAGGACAAGGACGAGAATCCGATGTGCTATTCCGAGGACGTCCGATCCTGGGTGGCCAAGCAGCGGGCAAGGAACTCGCGCGGTTCTACGCCGAAGTCGGGGGAAATGACGTTCGGCTATTCCAATTCCGAGAAGGGGTATTTCCGCCGCTTCATCATCTGCTACAATGCCGACTCGGACAGCGTGACCGTGGAATACGCGAAGAAAAACATTGGCAGGAATTCCGACAAGTCGAAGCATGCCAAGAACTATTACGGGACCGATGACAAGTAAAACGGAGCGGGAACTTCCATGAAGACGGCAGACAAGGCTGCGTTTACGCTCGTCGAGCTGATGGTCGTCATCGGCTTGATGGCGTTGCTGGGCACGATTTCAGTGACTGGCTACTTTGCCGCCGTTCGCGGCATGTCCGACCGGGGGGCGCTTGATGACACTCGGTCCCTCATCCGCCTGGCCATGCAGACGTGCCTCATCGACCAGACGCCGACGGCCGTCCTCTTCTTCAACCGCCAGAATCAGGTCCAGACCGCCAACATCTCTTCCGAGGAAGTGAAGGCGACAAGCAGCGGCACCGCCATCGCCATCAAGATGGCAGGGCGTATTTCCTATGTCGACGGCGATATTCTTGTCGACGAGTTTGCCGACTGGAACCAGTCTTATCCAGTCTCAAACGCGAATTCGGATGGCGGCGTCCGTTTCTACCGCATGACCGACCTGGACAAGGTCGCCCAGGGCATCGACGCGTGCAGTTCTTTGATGAAGGAGTACGTGGAACCGGTCAAGTTCGACGACGAGTACATGATCGCCGCCGGGCGCAAGGTCAGGGAGTTCTGCAGCGACTTCAAGAAGAACGCGCAGGACAACAAGGATTTCTCTGGCACCGCTTACGGGAACGGCAACAACTACCGATGGGGGCGCCGCATTGACGACCGCAACGGCATCACGTGGAAAATCGGCGACGCGTATGGCGTGGAGATCGCTACCCTCGACTTGCCGAGAGGCTATATCTTCGGCAGCCAGGAACCGAGTTCGATGAAGCTCAAGTCGGTGAGTTCGCTGGCCTTCTCTCCGGGCGACGTGCAGGGGGGGAATGACTATGTGATGAGCCTCAGGAATCCGGTAACGATCTCGGCGTTTCGGTCCGAGGGTTTTAAGAAGATCGGCACGTTGACCGCCAGCGACCTTCGGGACGAGGCGAAGTGAGGTGAAGGGTGAAGGGTTGAACGCCATGAGATTTCTTAAGTTCCAAAATGTGATTTCTTGTGTCTTGCGTCTCGCGTCTCGCGTCCGCCGTTTCCATCCCAACGCTCCGGCATCCGGCCTTTCACCTTTCACCCTTCGCCTTTCGCCGCAAAGAGGCTTCACCCTCATGGAGGTGAACCTGGCCATCTTCATCATGGCCGTGGGCCTGCTGGCGATGGTGGCGCTCTATCCGCTGGCCTACCGGGAGAACCGGCAGTCGAAGGATGACCTGAAGGCCGCAGCTGCCGCCGATTGCGTCCTGAACACGCTTGCGGCCGCGTTGTCGTCGCGCAACATCGAGTGGCGAGATTGGGTGAATGGCATCGAAAATGCATGGAACGCGACGGGTAAAGGGCAGAACCTTAATGGGGGCTGGCTGGCCTACTGCGACTGGGAGTCTCACGGCAGGTACGGCACGTACACTCCCAAGAAACGGGGCACGATGAACGGCACGGCCCAGCAGGTCTTCAATGCGCTGGCGGGAATCAATAAGGACCACAAGCCGTCATGGCCGCTCAACAACGAGCTGGCCTGCGCGATCGTGGCCCAATGGGGACAGACTCCGGTCTACGACGGCGACCAGAAGATGCGCATGGAGGAGGACCGTTCGCGCGTGGCGATCGGCGTACGGGTGGCGCGTCGCTCCGGCGATATCCTGAGCCAGCCGCTTTTCTATACGGAAGTGCACTTCCAGGGCGACCAGAAGGACCTGAAGGAGTGAAAAGTGAAGAACGGACGTAAAAAAGGTTTCACGCTGATCGAGATCCTCGTGGCGTCGCTCCTGCTGGGGATGCTCATGACCATCCTTACGATGGTGTTCAACTCGTCGGCCATCGCGTGGCGGACAGGCCGGGCGAGCAACGCGAAGATGAGCTTGGCGCGGCGGCAGCTCTCTTACGCGCAGTTTCTGGCGGACAACGCCTTGCCGCGCATCGACCAGAACAGCCCGTCGGTCACGGGACG
>CAMNLN010000094.1 GCA_946543025.1 uncultured Verrucomicrobiota bacterium | reverse complement strand
AACGTGAAGCTCTACCAGGGCGTCACGCTCGGCGCGCTCTCCTTCCCCAAGGACGAGGCCACGGGCATGCTCATGAAGGGGCACAAGCGCCACCCGAACGTGGAGGACAACGTGGTCATTTACGCCGGCGCCACCATCCTCGGCGGCGAGACGACCATCGGCCACGACTCCGAGATCGGAGGCAACGTGTGGCTCATGGAGTCAATCCCGCCCTTCTCGCGCGTCTACAACCAGACGCCCTACCCGCGCATCAAGCCCAAACAGGAGTCATGAGCGCGCACCGCCAGTTTGTCGCCCCGCACGTGGCGGAGCTTCCCAAGAGCGGCATCCGCGCGTTCTTCGACATCGTCGCGCAGCGGCGCGACATCGTCTCGCTCGGCGTGGGCGAGCCGGACTTCGACACGCCCTGGCACATCTCCCGCGCCGCCGTCCTCGCCCTGGAGGAAGGCCGTACGCACTACACCTCCAACCTCGGCACGCCCGACCTCCGCAAGGCCATCTGCTCCTACCTCTCCCGTCGCTTCCAGGCCACCTACGACTGGGCGCACGAAACGCTCGTGACCGTTGGCGTCGCGGAGGCCATCGACCTTGCCCTGCGCGCGATCTGCTCCCCCGGCGACGAGATTCTCTACCACGAGCCGTGCTTCGTCTCCTACGCCCCCACGGTCCGCCTCGCGCACGCAACGCCTGTTCCAGTGGAAACGCATGCCAAGGACGCCTTCCGCCTCACCGTGGACGCGCTTGAGGCCAAGGTGACGCCCCGCACGAAGGCCTTGCTCGTCAACTTCCCCTGCAATCCCACGGGCGCGACGCTCTCCCGCGAGGACATCCGCGCGATCGCCGACTTCTGCGTCCGCCACGACCTCATCCTCCTCGCGGACGAAGTCTACTCCGAGCTCGTCTACGACGGCGAGCCCGTCTCGTTCGCCTCCTTCCCCGACATCCGCGACCGGCTCATCCTCCTCAACGGCTTCTCGAAGTCGTGGGCCATGACCGGCTTCCGGCTCGGCTACGCCTGCGGCCCCGCCGAGGTGATCGACGCGATGATGAAGATCCACCAGTACGGCATCATGAGCGCCCCCACGCTCTCGCAGTACGCGGGCGTGGAGGCGATGGAGCGCGGCGACGCGGACGTGGCGCGAATGCGCGCCGAATACAAGCGCCGCCGCGACTTCCTCGTGCCGGCCCTCAACGCGATGGGCCTCGCCACCGTGATGCCCAAGGGCGCGTTCTACATCTTCGCGGACATCCGCGCCTCCGGCCTCTCCTCGCAGGATTTCGCCCTGCGCCTCCTCAACGAGCACGCCGTCGCGTGCGTCCCCGGCGCGGCCTTCGGCGCCTGCGGCGAGGGCTTCGTGCGCATGAGCTACGCCACCTCGCTCGCGAAGATCAAGCTCGCCGTCGAGCGTATCTCCGCGTTCATGCGCGACCTCGCCCAGGGGTAAGCGCACATGGCCGGCCGTCTCTTCAATCTTGTTTCGGACTTCAAGCCCACCGGCGACCAGCCGGAGGCCATCGACGCGCTCGTCAAGGGCCTCGAGGCCGGGGAGCGGCGCCTCGTCCTCCAGGGCGTCACCGGCAGCGGCAAGACGTTCACGATGGCCAACCTCATCGCGCGCTGGAACCGCCCCACGCTCATTCTCTCCCACAACAAGACGCTCGCCGCCCAGCTCTTCGCCGAGCTGAAAGGATTCTTCCCCGAGAACGCCGTCGAGTACTTCATCTCCTACTACGACTACTACCAGCCCGAGGCGTACATCCCGCAGACGGACACCTACATCGAGAAGGACGCCTCGGTCAACGAGGAGATCGAGCGCTACCGCCTCGCCGCCACCAACGCCCTCATCGCCCGCCGCGACGTGGTGGTGGTCGCCTCCGTCAGCTGCATCTACGGCCTCGGCGAATCCACCGAGTACCGCAACCTTGCCGTCGGATTCAAGGTCGGCGAGGGCAAGGGGCGCGGCGACCTCATCGACCGTCTGATCGCCGCCCAGTACGTGCGTAACGACTTCGACTACTCCCCCGGCACCTTTCGCGTACGCGGCGACGTGGTGGACATCTTCCCGGCCTACGCCACCGACGGCATCCGCGTGGAGTTCTTCGGCGACGAGATCGATTCCATCCATTCCCTCTCCGTCCCCGACTTCCGCATCGGCGTCTCCATGCCTGCCGCCGTCGTCACCCCCGCCAAGCAGTTCGTGATGCCCAAGGACAAGATGGAGGCCGCCTACGCGCGTATCGAGGAGGAGCTGAAGGAGCGTCTCTCCTACTTCGAGGGCGCAAAGAAGTATCTGGAAGCCCAGCGCATCCGCGAGCGCACGGAGTATGACATCGAGATGATGCGCCAGCTCGGCTACTGCAACGGCATCGAGAACTATTCGCGTCCGCTCACCGGACGCGCCCCCGGCGAACCGCCGGAATGCCTGCTCGACTACTTTCCCGACGACTTCCTCACCATCATCGACGAGTCCCACGTGGCCGTCCCGCAGCTCCGCGCCATGTACAACGGCGACCAGGCGCGCAAGCAGAAGCTCGTCGACTACGGGTTCCGCCTTCCCAGCGCGAAGGACAACCGCCCGCTCCGTTTCCCCGAGTTCGAGGAGAAGGTGCATCAGATCGTCTTCACGAGCGCCACGCCCGGCGATTACGAGTACGAGGTCTCGAAGACCGTCGCCGAGCAGGTGATCCGCCCCACCGGCCTCCTCGACCCCGAGATCGAGATCCGTCCCCTCAAGGGACAGATCGACGACCTCATGGCCGAGATCCGCGCCGTCGCCGCCAAGGGCGACCGTGTGCTGGTGACGACCCTCACCAAGCGCAGCGCCGAGGATCTCACAGCCTACCTCCACGAAACGGGGATCCGCGTAGAGTACCTGCACAGCGACATCGACGCGCTCGAGCGCGTGGCGATCCTCGGCCGCCTCCGCAAGGGCGAGTTCGACTGCCTCGTGGGCATCAACCTCCTGCGCGAGGGCCTCGACTTCCCCGAAGTGGCGCTCGTCGCCATCCTCGACGCCGACAAGGAGGGCTTCCTGCGCTCCACCACGTCGCTCGTCCAGACGGCCGGCCGCTGCGCCCGCCACGTCAAGGGCCGCGTGATCCTCTACGCCGACCACCAGACGGACGCCATCCGCGACCTCCTGCGCATCACGAAGAAGCACCGCGAGAAGCAGATCGCCTGGAACAAGGCGCACCACGTCACGCCGAAGAGCGTGAAGCGCGCCATCAACGAGGCCGTCTACGTCTACTCCGAGGCGAAGAAGACGGAACGCGCGGCGGTCAACGAGACGCCCGAGACCTCCGACGTGCGCGAGACGATCGCCGCCCTGCAGGAAGAGATGATGCAGGCCGCCGACGCACTCGAGTTCGAGCGCGCCGCCTACCTCCGCGACCAGATCAACGCCCTTAGGCGCGAAGCGGGAATAAAGACAAAATGACAACGCACATCGACATCGCCAAGTTCGCCACGTGGCGCGCCACCGCCGAAGCGCCGAAGCCGGACGTCTCGTTCGTGCCGCCGCTGGATCGCCGCCGCCTCACGGGCGTCGAGCGGGCCGCGCTCTCCGTCGCCTGGCAGGTGAAGACCGACGCCGAGCTGCCCGTCGTATTCGCCTCGCGCTGGGGCGAGATCGGCGTCACGCTCAAGCTGATGAAGCAGTTCCACGCGGACGGCGAGATGTCGCCCGCCGGCTTTTCCGCCTCCGTCCACAACGCCGCGCCCGGCGCGTTCTCGCTCCTCACGAAGAACCACGCCCCGTACACGGCCATCGCCGCGCGCGAGCGTTCCCTGGAAGCCGGATTGCTTGAGACCTTCGCCCTGCGTCGCGAGGCGATCTTCGTCTATGCCGAGGAAGCCACGCCGGAATTCTACCTCCCCGACTTCGGCACGCCCCAGCCCGCCTGCGCCGTCGCGCTGCGCGTGACGGAATCCCCCAACGCCCCCTTCACGCTCGACTTCCGCCACGCCGACCTGCCGTCCGCAACCTTCGACGACTTCATCGCGTTCCTCGAAGGCCGCGCGTCCTCCTTCGCGACCTCCGATCTCGTCCTCGCCTAGGCGCGCAGCCGGGCAAGCAGCTCGGCGCGTGTGGCCGTGCCCGTCGTGCGCAGCTTCTTGATCGTCACGGCCGATGCCGCGCAGGCGAGCGTCGCCGCGTCGACGAGCGGGAATCCCGCCGCCGTCGCGCACGCGAGGCAGGAAAGGAACGTGTCGCCCGCGCCGCAGAAGTCGATTTCTCCCGTCACCGTGCACGCCGGCACGTGCGTCACGCGCGCGTTCTCCGAGACGTAGCACCCCTTCTCGCCCGCCGTCACGATCGCCGGACAGCCCGTACGAGCCTCCAGCAGCTTCGCGAGCTTCTCGAAGTCGGTCGCCTTGACCTTTCCCTTGAACACCCGCGACGCCTCGATCTCGTTCGGCTTCACGACCACGTTGGAATAGAGCCCGATCCGATCGCGGCTGTCCACGATTACCGTCAACCCCGCTTCCCCCAGCGCACAGATCCGATCGCGCACCGCCTCGGTGATGCAGCCGAACGGCATCTGATCGCACACGCAGAGCACGTCGATTTTCTTCGCCACCTTGTCGAGAAATGCGAGCAGCAGCTTTTCCGTGGCGGCGGCGAGCGGCTCGTAGTTCGTGAAGTCGAGACGCGGATCCTCGTAGACCACGTTCTCGGCAAACCCCTTGCGGAGCGGCTTGACGTATGTGTTCGTCACGCGCGCTCGGTCGATGACGACGCCCGAGACGTCCGCGCCAGCCTGCTCCAGCAGGCCCTTGAGCGCGAGCCCCCGCCAATCGTCTCCGAACACGCCGACGGCATACGTCTTTTTCGGCTCGAGCGCCAGCACATTTGCGACAACGTTGCCTGCACCGCCAGGCGAAAGCCGTTCCTGCACGATTGGCAACGGGAAATGCGGCGTCTCGCGCGAGAGCTCGCTTTTCGTCATGTCGGCGTGCCAGTAGACGTCCAGGCAGAAGTCGCCGATCACGGCGATCCGCCCCTTGCCAAGTTTTCCCAGGTCGTAGTCCATCATGCAAATCCTTTTTTCTTGAGGCCCAGCCAGAGGTTGGCGATGGTGGCCTTGTGGTCGCCCACGAAATGCCAGCCCTTGCCCCCGCAGGAGACGGGGCGGTTGACGATGTTCTTGCGCGGACGATAGTAGTAGTTCGGATCCTCGTAGCCGATCTTGCAACGATAGTCGCCGAGCGGCTTGAGATCGAAGTCCGCCGTCGTGATCTTGAACGTCGGATGGCCGAGGTTGCGGCTGATGGAGAGCGCCTTGAGGAACACCTCGGGGCCGATCACCGCCGAGCCGAAGTTGAGGAACGCGCCGCCGTCCAGCTGCGCGATCGCGTTGCACATCGTGTGGAAGTCGCGTCCCGAGGCGACGCCGATCGCGCCGAAGTCGACGATCGGATGCTGGTGGATGATGTCGGTGCCGAGCGCGATGTGGTACGTGGCGGGAATGCCGAATGTCCACGCCTTGTAGAGGACGCACTGCTCGCGGTACGGGAAGCGCTCCTTGTGCGCGTCAATGTAGCGCGCGAGCGACTCGCCGTAGCCGTAGCCCGCCGCCGCGCCCTGCCGGATCGACTCGTTCATCCAGCGGCCCGTCTGCTCCCACATGCCGAACGAACCGTCCTCGATGGCCGTCGGCACGTCCTCGGAGGTGCCGCCCAGATAAGCCAGCTCGAAGTCGTGGATCGAGCACGCGCCGTTCCCGGCGACATGCGTGACGATCCCCTTCTCCATCAGGTCGATGAGGTAGAGCGACATGTTGTTCTTGATCACGTGCGCGCCCATGGAGAACACCACCGGCCGACCGTTCCGCCGCGCGGCGGCGACGCGGTCCACCAGCTCGTCGAATCCGTCGTCCGTCCACTCCGGCACGGGATCGACGCCCGGACGGAACATCGACTCGATCGTCACGAGGTTCGTGCGGTCGTGCGCATCGTAGGTCTTGATCTTGTCGAAGGCCAGCGACGGGTTCGCGCCCAGCCCGAGGAAATCCAAGAGCGGACGCAGCTCGCGAAAGTCACCCGCGATCATGTCCGCGCCCACCTTCTCAAGCCGCGCCTTCTTCGCCGCGTTAAGGACAGAGAAGTCGGTCTCGTTCGTCGCGACGCCGATCGTGCGCGCGCCGAGCGCCTTGCCGAGGGCGATCTCCACCTTGCCGTCGCCGACGACCGCCAGTTCCTTCGGCGCCACGCCCGCCTGCTCCACGAGTCGCTTGAGCGCGGCCTCCTTCGCGCACGCCTCGCTCTTCGGGAGCGCGCCCGCGATGCCGTCCGCAAACCCGGCGAACCCCAGCGCCGCCGCCTCGGCCCGCACATCCACCTCGTCCGTCCCGCTCGCGAAGAAGATTTTCACGCCGCGCGTCTTCAGCGCCTGCAGGAACAGGCGCGCGCCCGGCACGTGGTAGGTCGCCGCCGACACCTTGCCCGCCAGCACCTCGTCGCGCTTGACGGCGACGGATTCCATCAGCATGCCGTTGTACTCGTTCTTGTAGAACCACGGATCGTCGGAGGAGCCGGTGATGCCACGGCGCCTCAATTCCGCCAGAAACCCCTTCATCTGGAGGATCGTCTGCACACCCGTCGTCTCGCCGATGAAGGCGTCGATCCACGCCTCGTCGGGCAGATACTTCATCATCATGCGCTTCATCACGGCCTCCCACCCGCAGCGCAGGGTGGAGAACGTCCCGTCGAAGTCGCAGACGATCGCCTTGATTGCGTTGCTCATGTCAGAGGCCCTTTGTCCATTCCTTGTAGTCCACCCATTTGAACGGCGGCTCGCCGTGAAGGTAGTGCGTGCGAAACGTCTCGCCGTTCGCCGTATAGTCGATGATGAACATCCCCTGTCCGTTCCACGCGATCGGGGCGAGGTCGGTCACGGCGTTCGCCGCCGCCTCGTAGTCGCGCTCCAGCACGACCTGGCCTGTCGCCGCCTCCGTCAGCTTGACATGCCCCTTCACGACCTCGCGCGCGTCGTTGACGATCACGAGCCGGCCGAAGTCCGTCACGATCGGCAGCACCGTGCGGAACGCCCGCTTGAGGTAATGGTAGGATTTCTTCTTGTCGCCGTAATAGTCGCTGATCGCGTCGGAGATGGTCGGCCAGCCGTCGCGCAGGTTCCACACCACGAACCCGCCCTTCTTCGTGAACTTCTGCGAGCGGAAGAGCTCCACCTGGAACTTGATGGCCTCCGCCTGCGCGCTCTGCGACTGCGCGATGAAGAGGTCGAGGTCGTGGCGCGGCACGTCGCCGAACAGCGCCGACGTCTGCTTCAGGATGAGGTCGTTGCGGGACCACGGGTAGACGTTCGGCTCCAGATAGGGGCAGGTCGCGCGGTAGCGCCACTGCGGCATCCAGTCGAGCTTCTTCCATTCCTTCGCGTCGGGGTTCGACCAGATGCGCGCCACGTCTGCGGCGGGCATCATCTTCTCGATCGTGGAACGGGCGGGCAGCGCGTGCGCGCCGCCCTCGCTGCAGAACCAGCAGGCGTTGTTCGTGTAGTAGGGCGTCTTCCACCACGCGCGCGGACCGCCCCAGAGGTGGTCCTCGCACGGCTCGGTCTCGCCCTTGAACGCGGCGGTGCTCACGTAGGGCGAGCTGGGCAGGTAGGGGCGCGTCACGTCGTACTCGTTCAGCACGGCGGGGATCGTCTCGCGCGTGATGCGGTTTTTGTTGGGGTCGCGCATGAGCTTCTTGCCGAGCCCCCAGCCGCCAGCCTGGTCGTTCTCGTTGTCCCCGGCCCAGAGCGCGATCGACGGATGGTTGCGGTGGCGCACCACGACGGCGCGCACCTCCTTCTCGATGGCCTTGGCGAACGCGTCGTTCATCGGCGGCATCGTGCAGGCCATCATGAAGTCCTGCCACACCATCACGCCGTTCTCGTCGCACCAGTCGAAGAACGCGTCCGGCTCGTACACGCCGCCGCCCCACACGCGCACGAGGTTGCAGTTGAGGTCGGCCATCATCGGCAGGGTCCACGCGAGCTGCGCCGCCTGGCGGGACGGGATGGGGTCGAGCGGGATCCAGTCGACGCCGCGCACGTAGATCGGCTCGCCGTTGACCTTGAAGAGGAAGCGTCCCGGACGCTCCGGCAGCTTGCGGTCGTCGTACTCGAGCTCGACGGTGCGGATGCCGATCCGGCGCACGTCGCGCGCGAGGACCGCCCCGTCCGCGCCCACCAGCTCGATCGCCGCGTCGTAGAGCGGCTGCGCGCCCGCGCCGCGCGGCCACCAGAGCTCGGCGTTGGAGAGCGACAGGCCCACGCCGCAGTGCGGCCCCCTGTACACGCGCGAGCCGGAGGCGACGACCTTGCCGCCGCGCGAGAGCGTGGCACGCACGGTCGCCTTGTGGCAATGGCGGAACGGCGCGGGGATGCGGGCGCGCGCAAGGACGTGCGCCCAGCGCGATTTGACGTTCAGGTCGCGCACGATCCACGCCGGCTCCTCGATGCGGGCCGCCGGACGCACCTCGAGCCGCACGTCGCGCCAGATGCCGCTCACGGCCAGGTGCGGCATCGTGTCCCACCCGTACATGTACGGCGCCTTGCGGAAGTGCTCGTGGCTCGCGCCGCCGCTCATCGTGTAGCCGAGCTCGCCGAGGCTCACCTCAGCCGACGCGAGGCCCACCGGACGGATCAGCACCTGCACCGTGTTCTCCGCGCCGACCCGAATCCGATCCGTCACGTCGAACTCGTGCGGGATGAGCATGTTGTCGGCCTCGCCGACCTTTTCGCCGTTGAGGAACACGTCCGCGAGCGTGTCGATGCCGTCGAACACGAGCACCGCCCGCTCGCCCGGCTCGCGCGACGGGCAGGAGAAGGTCTTCGTGTAGAGCCACTGGTTGCCTTCGTAGGCCATGAACGCGAGCGCGTTCGTGGAAAAAAGCGGATCTGGCATTTCGCCGGCCTTGACAAGCTCCATCTCGCAGCAGCCGGGCACGGTCGCCTGATAGCTCTTCACCGCCAGTCCCTCCGGCAAAGGCAACGAACGGACGGCCCCGTCGTCTGGCTGGGGGAAGGTCTCCAGCTTCCACGCGCCGTTGAGGTCGACGTTCACAGCGCGACCATAAAGCCCACCTGCAACGAACGCCGCCGCCAGCGAGACAACCGACAACATTCTTCGCTTCATTTTCGTTCCCTTCTTTCCGGCGAGGGCAACTACGCCCCATCCATTGGGTGTCATGCCGAAAAGTATATCATAATCTGATTACCTATCGACTGTCCTGTTGAATCCGCCGCGACGCACCCAGCAGCTGTTGCATTCGCAACCGTCCTCCACGGGACGGCCGCACGTGCCGTCGATGTCGTGCCATTTGGAGTTGACGAGCGACGCCCTGACGAGCGCGAGGAAGCGTTCCCGGTCCTCTGGCTTCACGAGCCAGAGGATGCGGCTCTTCGTCTCGTCGCCCCGATTGACCAGCGCCTCGAACGGCTGGGCGGCGATTTCATTCCCAAGCTTCTCGCGGATCGCCGCGCGCAGGCGCCGCTCCCCTTCGGGATCGGTCTCGCGCAGTTCGGGACGGTTCCAGCTGTAACCGCCGCCGATGTTCCATTCCGGCACGTTGAAGTCCATCCAGAGGATCAGCGTCTTCCATTCGTCCGGCGAGAGCTTCACGCCACCATGCCCGGCCTTGAGGCGCTTCGTGAGCGGACTCGGCGCGGCGAAGTAGTCGTAAGGCTTCGACTCCACCGTCTCGGCGTAGGACTTCGCGAAGGACACCTGCTTGTCCTTCACGAGCCGACGGATACCGTTCGTGCCGATGAAATCCGGCGCCTTGCCGAGTCCGTGGCATGAGATGCAGTGGCGGTCGAAGATCGGCTGGACGCTGCGCGGGTAGCTGAACGGCCCGTGGTAGCCGAGATCGACTTCCGGCACCGGATCGTACACGCGCCTGTTCGCCGGCATCTTCGCGGGCGCGACGCTCGCCATCTTGTTCTCGTGGCAACCCGTGCAGCCCTGGATTTCGCCCTTCTGCGCGTAGATGAACGAGCGCATCGTGTAGATCGCCATGCCGTCCTTGTCGAGCGCCTGCAGCTGGATGGGCATCTCCGCCGGAATGCGGAACGCCGCCGAGCCGTCCGCCGCCACCGGCACCGTGCCGAGCGATTCCTTGTAGATGTCGAGGTCTCCGCCCTGGTTCCACGACCAGTGGCGCACGGCCCCCTGGTTGAAGAGGCGGTTGATCCGCAGCGTCTTCACGCTCCCCTTCGGCAGCTCCACGCGCGCGTCGTAGACGTTCTCCACGTAGCAGAGGCCCGTCGGCGGTGCCTTGTCCGCCGGCGGCAGCGTGGAGACGAGCGCGGGCGGCTTCGGACGCTTCACGAGCGGAATCGGGTTGAACGTGCTCCATTCGGGATCCTGATAGATGAGCTCGCGTCCGCCGAGCGTGTCGACGAGCCACACGCCGAACGAGCGCGGATCGGGCCACGCTGCCGTCCAGTCGTGCGAGCGGAAACGCGGGTGCCCCTTCGGGTATTGGGTCGTGTCGGGCGAATACGACGCGAAGAACAGCGTGTCGTTCACGGGCATCGGACCGCACCAGAGTCCGTTGCCTTTCCAGCCTTCAGACTCGGGGAACGGGCATTCCGGCGTGAGGCGCGTAAGCGGCTCCTCGCCGTCCTCGCCCTTGCGCGTGTCGATCAGCACGAGCGAGCCGCACGAGAAGAGATGGTGCGGCGCGGCGGTGGCGACGACGAGCGGCGAATTGGGGATCGGCTTCGCCTCGGTCGTCGTGAAGATGGTCTTGGAGTAATTGCCGTAGTAGTGGCTCACGGCCGTGCCGTCCGGCTTCGTGGTCCAGAGACTGGAGAACCACACCGCGTGGCGGTTGATGTAGTCCCAGCGCGTGTAGCAGATGCG
>CAMNLN010000093.1 GCA_946543025.1 uncultured Verrucomicrobiota bacterium | reverse complement strand
GCGAGGCGCGGCCCGCTCATGGGCGAGATCATCACAAGCACGTTGCGTTGTTCCATGGCCGAAAGTATAGCATAGCTTCTGTTGAGATCGTACAAGCCTTAATTGAAATTATGTAATTGACGGTTTCGTCGCCTATGTGTTACCATGAAAGAAAACGTGGTAAATGTTTTTTGAGGAAGGAACGAAAAGGCAAAGGTTTAACATGAAGATACATCATGACATGGAGAAATACCGACTTGCCGTGGCGGCGCTTGCGCTGGCGGCCGGCATTGGCTCGGCAACCGCCGCATGGGACGGCCAGTCGTGGGTATACGATCAGTCCGCGCGTATCGTTTCGCCGCCCTCGCAGGAGACTGGAACCTTGGAGGAGGAAGTCAATTCGGTTTTCCGTACCTTTGAGGCGTCGCTGGCAGGCGGCGTCGACGGGCGGTTCATGTCGTTCGAAGAATCGCTGCCGGCGCGAGTCTCCACCTTCCAGGCCGGCTCATTCCTCATCTTCCGCTAACCGTTAGCAAGAGTTTCACGAAAGGAAACACAATGAAAAAGATATCCTTCGCGCTTGCCGTCGTTGGTCTGATCTCAGCCGCCACGGCAGAACCCGTCGTAAAGGCCAGCAGCGTCACGATGGCACAGTCCGGCGACACCGTGACGATCCGCTACGAGATCGAGAACGAGCCTGGTGTGGTAACGGTGGACATCCAAACGAACGGCGTGTCGATCGGCGGACAGTACCTGACGCACTTCGCCGGCGACGTCAACAGGCTTGTGGACGTGGGCCAGCACTCGATGACCTGGATGCCGCGCAAGGCGTGGCCGGGCGAGAAGATCGTCGATGGCGTGACAGCGGTGGTGACGGCGTGGGCCACCAACGCGCCGCCGGACTACATGGCCGTGCATCTCGTCGCCGCCAAGACGGTGCGGTACTACGCCGACAAAGAAAGCGTGCCGTTTGGCGTGACGAACGACATGTATAAGACCGAGTGGCTCCTGATGCGCAAGATTCCGGCGGCAAACGTGACATGGCGCATGGGTTCGCCCTCCACCGAGACCGGGCGTACGGCAGCGCGCGAAAAGGCGCGCCTTGTGACACTGACGAACGACTTCTACATCGGCGTATATCCCTGCACGCAGCGGCAGTACGAGCTGATCCACGGGGACAGGCCCTCGTCGTTCAACAACAACTCCTACTACGCCACGCGGCCCCTCCAGAAGATCGACTACGTCTCGTTGCGCGGCGCAGCGCCAACCTACGATTGGCCGACCACTGGCCATGCCGTCTCCCCCACCGGCTTCTTCGGGCTTCTGCGCACGCACTCCGGCATCAACACGTTTGACTTCCCGGGCGACGCCGAGTGGGAGTTCGCCTGCCGCGCAGGAACGAGCGGCGCCATCTACGGCAGCAGCCTGGCGGCGATCGCCTGTCAGGGTCGGGCACAGAATCCAGGCGCGGACGTCGATACCACGAAAGGCACTGATGCAGTGGGGAACTACGAACCGAACGCATTCGGCCTCTACGACATGATCGGCAACGTGTGGGAATACTGCCGCGACTGGTTCCAGGAGACGACAACGGACTTCGATCCGCTCACGGGGCCAACCGTCAGTTCGGGCAACTCCACCGGGAATGGTTGCCGGCTTGCGCGCGGTGGCGCATGGTATCGTGAGAATACCGTTTGCCGTAGCGCACACCGCCATCCGTTTAGTCCATCCTTCGGCGATCCTCAAAACGGTTTCCGCGTGTGGTGCAAGGCCGAGGCCGTGAAGTAACAGACGCGAAAGGCCAAGGCGGCGAACCGAACCAGGCGTGGATTCATGGTCGGCGCTTTTGCCGCCGGAGCGATATCCGTTCACTTTGCGGCGTCCGCCGCCACACACGACGGCAACTTGACGTTGTTCCTGGGCGACATGCACATTCGCGGCGACAAGTCGTGGCATTCAGATTGGATCGTGCATGTTTCTGTTGAAAGAATGCAATTGAAGGACCTGCCGCAGATGTGCTACCATTAAACGCGCCCGGGGCATCCACCTGTCGAGGGTCGTGCAGTCGAGCCATATCGCAAAGTCATGCAATGAGGATACATGTTGACCAGACATCTTGGAATTGTTGCGGCGGCCATGTCTGTTGCGCTGACTGTCGTCAGTGCTCCTGTCGATATTGCTGCGGCAATAGAATCTTATTCGGAGAATTGACATGGAATTCTTCTGCCTGTGCATGAGTCCGGCGCTTGACGCCTCGGTGACGCTTCCGGCGTGGCCGGCGGACGGCGTCATCTTCAAGGACGTGGCCGAGACGGAGAACGTGGGCGGCAAGGGCATCAACGTGGCGCGCTGGCTGGCGTTGCGCGGCGCGCAGGTGGCGTGCGGCGGGCTGCTGGGCGCGGACAACGCCGCGCCGTTCGAGCAGGAACTGGCGCGCTACGGCATCGGCGACGCGTTCGTGCGCGTGCCTGGCGCGACGCGCCGCAACGAGATGATCGTGACGCCCGGCGGCAGCTTCAAGTTGAACCGGCCCGCGTTCCCCGGCCTGACGGCAGACTTCGACGCCCTGGCGGTTCTGGAGACGGGTAAGGGCACGCGTCTCGCGTGCCCGCGCGTGGCCATCCTTTCCGGCAGCCTGCCGCCGTCCGTGCCGAAGGATTTCTACGCGGCGGCAACCCGCGCGCTCAAGGCTCGCGGCTGGACCGTGGTGCTGGACGCGAGCGGCGAGGCTCTGCGTCTGGGCGTCGAGGCGGGCCCCGACCTCATCAAACCGAACGCGGACGAGTGCGAGCCGCTCGCGGGATTTGTTCCGAAGACGCCCGACGAGTTCCACCGCGCAACGGAAACGTTGCGCGTAAAGGCGGCGCACGTGATCATTTCGGACGGCGGCGCCGGCGCGTGGTTTGACGGCGAGTTCGTATCCGCGCCGGAGGTGAAGGTGCTGGACACCACGTCCGCCGGCGACACCCTGCTGGCGGAATACTGCTGGCGGAGGTGGGGATTTGAGGCTGCCGGGAAATCGCCTGTGATGCAGCGCGAGGGCGCCCTGCCTACGGAAAGCGATTGCGAGAGAGGCCGTTCCTGCGTAGACAGGACGCCCTCGCCCTGTCTTGATGCGGCCAGGTGGGCGGTGGCGGCAGGCTCGGCCGCCGTGACGATGCCGGGCAGCGTGCCGCCGCCAATCGAACTTGTAAAACAACTGAAGGAGAAGATAAGATGAAAGCGAAGGCATGGCGCCTGTATGGCGCGAAGGACATGAGGCTGGAGGACATCGAGCTGGAGGCGGCGGGCGAGGACGGCATCGTCGTGGAGCTCGTCACGAACACGATCTGCCTCAGCGACTACAAGGGCGTAACGCTCGGCACGGGGCACAAGCGCGTGCCGCGCGACATCGCGACGCGTCCGACGATGTTCGGTCACGAGATCTCCGGCATCGTGCGCGAGGTGGGCGAAAAGTGGAAAGACCAGTTCAAGGTTGGCCAGCGCGTAGGACTGCAGCCGTCCCTGAACATCCCCGGCCACGAGCTGGAAACCGTGGGCTACGCCTGGCATACGATCGGCGGCGAGACGACGCACGTCTACCTGCCGTCCATCGTGATGGAGATGGGCTGCCTCCTGCCGTACGACGGCGACGCGTTCTTCAAGTGCTCGCTCGCGGAGCCGATCAGCTGCATCGTCTCGGGTTTCCGCACGAACTACCACAACGCCTTCTGCTCGCATGACCTGGAAGTCGGCATCGTGGACAAGGGCACGATGCTCCTGCTGGCCGGCTGCGGCGCGATGGGGTTGGGGTGCATCGACATCGCGTGCCATTCGCCCGAGAAACGCCCGCGCCGGCTCGTGGTCACCGATATCGACGATACGCGCCTCGCCCGCGCGGCGCGCATGTTCGGCATGGCGTATGCGGACGGGCGCGCCGACGGCGCGGTGAACGGCGTGGAGGTGCATTTCGTCAACACGAAGGACATGTCCGATCCGGTGAAGGAACTGAAGGCGTACAACCTCGTGGACGACGCGCGCGCCGACAACCCCACCTCCACCGGCGGCGGCTACGACGACATCTTCCTCTTTGCCGCCGTTCCCGCGCTCATCACGCAATGTTCCGACCTGCTCGGCTTCGGCGGGTGCCTCAACTTCTTCGCCGGCCCCACGAACCAGCATCTCATGGCCGAGTTCAACTTCTACAACGTCCACTACATGATGCACCACGTGGTGGCCAACTCCGGCGGCGACGTGAAGGACATGGCGGACTCCGTGGACTGGATCGGCAAGGGCTACCTCCACCCGGAGGTGATGATCACGCACGTGGGCGGGCTCGACTCCGCCGCGCAGGCCACGCTCGACATGCTGTCCGTGCCCGGCGGCAAGCGGCTTGTCTACACGCACGTGAACATGCCCATGACGGCCATCGAGGACTTCGCCGAGAAAGGCAAGACGGACCCCTTCTTCGCCGAGCTGGACCGGCTCTGCTCCGCGAACAACGGCCTCTGGTGCAAGGCGGCGGAGGACTACCTGCTCGCAAACGCGCCGAGGGTGGAGATCGGCGAGCCGAAGGAGCTCGTGAAGGAACGCGTCATCGAAGTGGCGCTGCCGAAGGCGAAGTAGACGAATGGACGGCCGCGCCGTACGCGGCCATTTCAGCGACGGGGGGAATGGCGCACGGAACGCCGAAGCGGCGTTCGGCGGCGCGGCGTATGGCTGGATTGCGCGTGAGGGCGTTGCCGACGCCCACGAACGAAGAGACGTCGGCCAAGTCAATCCCCCCGGCGAGATCGTCGATGATGCGGTTGATGCACCTGGCGATCCGCTCGTCGGTTTCTGCGCGGGCGTTCATCTCGTCCCAGGTGAGGCCCAGTTCGTCGCGCAGGTCCGCGAACGCCCGGCCGCCGACAAGCGAAATGTGGCAGAGAAGCGTCTTGCCGCCGGGATACGGGCGTCGTTCGAGGGCGCCCTCGTGCCACGGACGGAACGGCGCATCCTCCACCACGCTCAACTGTCCGCTCGTACCGAGGTTCATGACCGCGCAACCGGGATAGAGGTGCCGGGCGGCGTAGACGCCGGCCTGGTTGTCGCCGAGCATGCACGACTCATCCACATCCGGCAACCAGCTCGGCGGAATCTTTCCCGCGACCTCCTCCAGATGCCATGAATGGAGGAAGGTGGGGTCGATCACGCGCCGCCCCGTGCGGCGGGCGATGGCCAGCCCGCAGATCGGCAGGCAGGCGGCGATCGGCCGGTTTTCGGCAGCCCAGCCAGCCATCACGCGTCCGCCGAAGCGGCGCGCGTCGCGCCAGGTGACGAAGGGAGTCACGGGACGAAGGTCGCGGTCCACGCCGACGACGCCGTGCATCTGGCCCGTCCAGCCGATGCGGTCCGACGCGCCGACCTGCGCCTCCAGCGCCGCAATCACGCAATCCACGGCGGACATGAGACATGCCGGATCCTGTGCGTGGACGCCGGGCGGAAGACCGGGAATGTCGGCCGCATGTGCCTGGGTGACGGTGGCGGCGATGGCGCCGTCGCCGTCCACTGCCACGCCCGAGACGGATGTCGTGCCGATGTCGATTCCAAACGTCATGTTTCACTCAAAGCTGAATGTCCTCGAGGGGGCGTCCCTTGGTCTCGGGGACGATGAACAGCGCCCAGAGGAAGTGCACCACCATCATCACGCCGAAGAATCCGAAGATCGCCCACGCCGGAATGCTTTCCGCCGCCATCGGGAACGTCAGCGCCACGAGCGCGGCGAAGAACCAGTGCGTGAAGCTGCCGAGGGCCTGTCCCTGCGCGCGGAACCTCTGCGGGAACACCTCCGCGATCAGCACCCAGATGACGGTTCCCTGTCCGACGGCGTGCGCGGCCATGAAGAGGAAGATCGAGGCGGCGGCCAGCGGGCCGTTGCCGATTGCGAAGCAGATGCTCGCCATCGCGAGCGACACGACGTAGCCCGCGCCGCCGACAAGGAGCAGCGTCTTGCGTCCGAGCCGGTCGATGAGCCACACGCCGGTGAACGTGGCGGCGAAGTTGAGCAGACCCAGCCCGAACGTGGCGAGGAACTGCGCGTTGCGCTCGAAGCCGGCGAGGTTGAAGATGCGCGGCGCGAAGTAGTTCACCGCGTTGCAGCCGCTCAGCTGGTTGAAGAACGCCACGCAGAACGCGAGCAAGATCGGGCGCAGGTTCGCGCGGCAGAAGAAGCGTTCGGAAGGTCCTTCCGCTGCGTCCTTCCCGCGTGAAGCGCGCCAGCGCGGCGACTCCACGAGGAATGGGCACAGCGCGGTGAACACGAGCGCGGGGAACGCCTCGACGCCGAGCATCCAGCGCCAGGCGTTGGTCCCTACGTCCTTCAATGCCAGATTTGAGGCGAGCGACACCACGACGCCGAACACGATGTTGAACTGGAAGAGCGCGGTGAGCTTGCCGCGTGATTCGGCGGGGGATATCTCCGCGATGTACACGGGCGCGGCGATGGTCGAGACGCCCACGCCGAGTCCGCCGATGAAACGCGCGATGATCATTGACCACGGACCGGAGGCGAACGCGCTCCACACGGCGGAGACGAAGAACAGGATGCCGACGCCGAAGAGGGTGTTCTTGCGCCCGAACCGGTCGCTCACCTTGCCGCCCGCGATGGAACCGAGCACGGTGCCCCACAAGGCCGCGCTCACCACCCAGCCGTGCATCTGCCCCGAAAGGTTCCAGAGTTTCTGGATGTCCTGTTCCGCGCCGTTGATGACGATCGTGTCGAACCCGAAGAGGAAACCGCCCAGCGCGGCGGTGATCGCCAGAAACCAGATTTTCGCCTTTGTCATTTTCCGCTTGCCTCCTTGAACTTGCCCGCCCGGCGGCAGATCATCGTGCGCGCGCCGCCGATCTCCGCGTCGAAGATCGTGGCGTCTGCCTTGGAATCGTACCAGGCGACGAGCTTCACCTCGTACGCGCCATCCACGCAGCGGAGCCCGCCGATTTTGATGTTCTGCGCGTGGCTAGTCCGGCTAAACTTCGGCGTCGGCACGTCGTCGACGAAGGATGCCTCGCGCGTCGCCGGATCGACGGTCAGGACGAGCGCCGGACTGCCGCCTTCAGCGGCGAACTTGCGCACGAGCTTCTCGCCCGCGCCTGCGCGATAGGTGACGGGCGCGACAGGCGGCTTGATCTCGGGCACCCACTTGAGGCCGAGGTGCCCGTCGGGATAATAGACGAGTTCACGAAACACGAGCCATCCGCCCCAGCCCGCGAGGTGTTTCATCCAGCCGATGTAAAGCCGCCGGTCGCCTTTCCACGGCACGACCATCGGAACGCTTAACCCCTCGTAGACGATATCAGGCTCGTTCGTCCAGTCGATGAAGGACCCCGGCGTGCCGTCAGGCGAATACGCCATGTTCTGGAAGCCCTGGATGAGATAGCGGTGGCCGTGCCAGTCGAAGAGCGACGGGCAGTCGCCGCGGAACGGCAGGTTGTCGTCGTGGATTCTCCAGCTCACGAGGTCGTCGGACCTGAAGATCCCCTTCACCCCGCCGTAGCTGGTGACGAGCTCGAACCCGCCGCCGGGGATGCTGTAGATGCTGGGGTTCTGCGCGGCGTTGACGATCTTCCCCGACTTGACGAAATGGATGCCGTCCTCCGACTCGGCGTACGTGCCGCCGATCGGATAGAGCGGATCTTTCGTGATGCGGCTGGTATGGAGTCCGTAGGAGAGGCAGAGCTTGCCGTCCTTGCTGAACGGCGTGCCGGTACCGAGAGTTTCCCACCATCCTTCGATCGGCACGGCGACGGGATGTTCCGTCCAGTGGACGAGATCGTCCGACGAAAGGTGCGCGTAGTAGTGTCCGCCCGCTCCCTGCTTCGACTTGTGGTGCCGCCTGTCGAACAGGTAGAACACGTGCAGCCGTCCTTGATGCACGCCGGGGGAGACGTCGCCCACCCAGGCGTTATGGTCCGGCGGCGTCCAGTACTGGATGGATTTGTCCACAGGGCGCGAGAAGTTGACGCCGCCTGGCGCGCCGGCGAGGACGGCAACCTCGGCGGACTTCACCCGGCTGGAGAGCGCCTTTGGGGCGGAGAGGTCCGCCTTGACCGTCGGCAGGCGGAACATGTCGTCGTCGAAATGCCCTTCGACCTCAATCGTGAGGTGGCTTTTCGCGCAGAAGAGCCGCACGTCGTGGACGCCGTCCCACCGCTTCAGGAAGCCGAGCGGAATGCCCACGCGCAGGCCGTACATCGTCGCCTCGATGACCGGGCACGATCCGTCCGGGAGAGGAAAGTTGAGGTAGTTGCCGAAGGACATGTCGTACTTCCTGAGTCCTTCGTCCTTTCCCGCCATGCGGAATGCCAGGTGCAAGGGGCCGACCTCGTAGAGCGGTTCGTCCGCCGCCACGCCGGAAAGGTCGATTTTGCATCGGACCGTGAAGTCGTCAGTCGTTGCGCCGGGCAAGGCGAGCCCTGCGCAGAGAACGGAGAGAAAGGCGAGAATGCGGTGAATCATTGTGTTTACTCCTTGTATTACTTGTATTATCTGAAAATCAGCATCATGCCGGCGTCTGCAATGGTCGCGATCACGGCATTACCCTGTATATGCAACATGGCTTTCTTTCCGCGCGGCAGGTTGGTGAACGACCAGCCGGCGAGATTGGCGGCGCCGGATATCGAGGACATGGTGAAAAGCGACCATGTGGAGAAGGACGCGTCGAACGCCGGGAGGGCCACCGTTCCGCCGCCCGCGATTGTCAGTGCGCCGGAGATGACGGTCGGCGTGTCCCGCGCCGCGACGGTCACGCCGTCCGCGAGCAACGACACGTCCGTCGGGATGCTTTCCGTTGCGTGTGTACCGGTCCCGCTGGGTGAGAACGCAAGCACCGTGTCCGCCCTAGCGACGAACGCGGCGGCGAGCAGCAGGGCGATCGCCAACGCTGTCTTACGATATTCGCCTCCCCTCCACACATGCTGAAAGGCGATTTTGCGGTTTTGCCGCGATGCTCTTTCGTGCATTTCTTTTTTTCCTTTTGGAGTTTCTGAAAAGTTGCAGCCAGTCGCCATTTTACCATACCGCCACACGGTGCGATTGGATACGTGCTTGAAAGTTGTATAGACAGCTTTCGGCCGTTCGCGTTGAAAGGAGATCATTGCCGAAGCGAATTTTGATATAATCCTGCCATGCGGCAAAGTCGTCATCAAATGATGTTCGAAACGCTACGGAAGGAGATCCTGCTCGGCAAGTTCAATGCGCGCGAGAGGTTCTTGAGCGAGCAGCAGCTCTGTCGCCGGTTTTCCGTGGCGCGCGCCACGGTGCGTCTCGCGCTCGCCCGGCTCAAGGACGCCGGCATGCTGGAGACTCGCAGCGGTTCCGGCACCTACTTGAGCGCGATGGCCCGCAACGCCACGGGGCGGCTGGGTATGATCGTGCCCGGCATCGCGTCGGGCGAGATTTTTCCGCCCATCTGCTCGGAGATCGTCCGCGTCGCCCGCGAGGAGGGGTGTGAGATCCTTTTCGGCGATGCATCGTCGCACGATCCGGAACATCGTGCGCAGCAGGCCATCGAGCTTGCCCACCGCTATATCGGACAGCACGTGGCGGGCGTGTTCCTTGAACCGGTCGAGCTCGTGCCCGACGCGCCGCGCGTGACGAGCCACATCATCAATTTGCTGGCCGACAGCAACATCCCCGTCGTGTTGCTGGACCGGGACATCGTCTCGCCGCCGGAGCGCAGCCCCTACGACCTCGTCGGGCTTGACAACGTGCAGATCGGCTGCCGCCTGGCGCGTCATCTGATTGAGAAAGGCGCACGGCGCATCTGCTGCTATACGCGCCCGGGGTCCGCGCCGACCGTGTGGCTGCGTTTTTCGGGCGCACGCGGCACCATCCTCGACGCGCGGCTTCCGTGGTCTGCCGCCAGCGTCTGCGAGGCGGAGCCGGACGACTTCGAGGCGGTGGCGCGTCTGGCGTCGTCGCGCACGCCGCCAGACGCCTTCCTGTGCGGCAACGACATGTCCGCCGTCGCGATCCTGGGGCACTTGCGGCGCCTGCGGCTGAAGGTGCCGCGCGACGTGATGGTGACGGGCGTCGACGACGTCGCATCGGCGGCCGCGTCCCGCCCTCAGCTGACCACGATCCGCCAGCCTTGCGCCGAGCTGGGGCAGATGGCGTTCCACGCCCTCGTCCAACGCCTCCGTACGCCGGGTTTGCCGCCACGTCAGATCCTGCTCGACGCGCCGCTCGTCGAACGGGCCTCCACATGCGGCTAGGGTGTGGCGAGGACGAGGGGCGTTTTGCTATACTAGTGCCATGAGAAAAATTCGGTTGAGGATGCCGTGACCAAAACATGTGGCGTGTGCGTTGTCTGTTCTGGCGGACGCGCTCGCCAGCTTCGGTGCGGCTGGTGCTCCGCGTACTCTGCGCGCGGCCGTGCGACGCCTCTGCGAGAGTCCGGGATCGATCACGAAATATAACAAAGGAGCAGGAGCATGAGCCTCTTTGCAGACAAGGATATCGACCGACGTTTTTCGCGGACTCAGTGGCGGATGCTCTTCGCCACGATGATCGGCTACACGCTCTTCTACTTCATGCGGAAGAACTTCAGCTTCGCCATGCCGGGGCTGGAGCAGGATTGCGGCATCTCCAAGGCGATGCTCGGCAACTTCCTCTTCGCGGGCGGGATCGTCTACGGCATCTCGAAATTCCTCAACGGCATCGTGGGCGACCGGTGCAATTCGCGCAAGATGCTTTGCTTCGGCCTCCTGGTCTGCTCGCTCGTGAACGTTGCGTTCGGCTTCGCGCCGCAGATCGCCGCATGGTTCACGGGCGGGGCCGAGGTCCCGTCCTACATGACGGCGCTCGCATGGACGTTCGGCGCGCTGCTCGTGCTGAACCAGTTCTTCCAGGGGACGGGCTTCCCGCCGTGCGCGAA
>CAMNLN010000092.1 GCA_946543025.1 uncultured Verrucomicrobiota bacterium | reverse complement strand
ACGAAAATGGCTATTGACGTAAAAGAGCTGATGGCGAAGGTGGGGAAAATCAGGATCCTCACCAATCGGCTGATCGACGACCAGCTGAGCGGGGACTACCACTCCACGTTCAAGGGGCAGGGCGTCGAGTTCGACGAGGTGCGCCCCTATGTGGCCGGCGACGACGTGCGCTCCATCGACTGGAACGTCACCGCGCGCACCGGTACGCCGTTCATCAAGCGCTTCAGCGAGGAGCGCGAGCTGACGGTCCTCTTCCTCGTGGACATCTCCGGCTCGCAGTCCTACGGCAGCGTGACGCGCTCGAAGGCGGAGCTTGCCGCCGAGGTGGCGAGCCTCCTCGCCCTCACGGCGATCCGCAACCAGGACAAGATCGGACTCATCCTCTTTTCCGACAAGATCGTGAAATACATCCCGCCGCGCAAGGGGCGGCAGAGCGTCATGCGGCTCGTCCGCGAGGTACTTGCCGCCGAGGACGACGCGACGGGCGGCACGGACGTCGCGGGCGCGCTCAAGTTCCTCAACGGCGTGCAGAAGCGCCGCGCCGTGGTGTTCCTCGTGAGCGACTTCCAGGACGCGGGCTACGAGAAGGAGCTGCGCGTGACGGCGCGCCACCACGACGTGATCACCATCCCCGTGAGCGACCCCGCCGAGAGCGAGCTGCCCCGGGCGGGCCTCGCGGAGCTGGAGGACCCGGAGAGCGGCGAGCTGCTGCTCGTTGACACGTCCGACGCCTCCGTGCGACGCGCGTTCGCCGAGGCGGCGGCGGAGCAGACGGCTGCCCGCGACCGCTTCTTCGCTCGCAACGGCATCGACAACGTGCCCGTCGCCACCGACCGCCCCTATATCCAGTCCATCCGGGCCTTGTTCAAGCGGCGCGCATCTAAACGCTAAACATCTCACACAGAGGCACAGAGACACGGAGATTACAGGAATAGAAATCGCCATGAGATTGCAATCAGGAAAAAGAATCAAAAGGTTTCATGCTCTCTGTGCCTCTGTGCCTCTGTGTGAAATCATCCCCGTCGTCATGTTTGTTTTCGGTCTCGGTTGCTGCCGGCCTCTCTTCGCCGCGCAAGTGGCGGACTTGAGCCGCGACGGCATCGGCATCACAGTGGATGCGGAGCCGGAGACGGTCGATCCCGGACGCGACTTCTTCGTGACCGTGACCGTCAACGCGCCGGCAGGCCAGACGGCGACGCTACCCGACCTGCGCACACGCTTCCAAGGATTCCAGGTGGCGGAGGACTTCGCCGAAGATCCGCTGCCCGCCGCCGACGGTGGCACGACGCTCGTCTCGCGCTGGCGTCTCGTCCCTGAGCCGATGGCGAAGAAGTACCGCCTTGCGCCATTTGTCGTTTCCGTTTCGGATCAAGAACCGCGAGCCACGAACCACGAACCGCGAACCTTCTACACGGCGCCGGTGCTTTTCGCGCCGCCAGTCGTGCGCGCAAGCGTGACGGGCGACATGGAGATCGATCCGAAGCGCGACCTGCCGCCGCTCAGCTGGAAGCTGGTGGGCATCTGCGCGGCGATCCTCGCGGGCGTCCTGCTCATCGCGGCGATCGCCTACCTTGTGGTCCGCAAGATCCGCACGATGGTACGCATCCATCGCATGAGTCCGATCGAGCGGGCGATGTACGAGCTGGAGCAACTCCTGAAGAAGGGACTGCCGGGGCGCGGCTTCTACAAGGACTTCTACGTGGAGCTGACGATGGTCGTGCGCCGCTATATCGAGCGCCGCCACGCCGTGCGCGCGCCGAACTTGACGACGGATGAGTTCCTGCGCGCGGCGCGGGAAAATCCGGCGTTTACGCGCGAGGCCATCGCAGAATTGAAGAACTTCCTTGAATCGGCCGACATGGTGAAGTTCGCCGGCGTGGAGGCGACGCCCGAGATGGCGGACGCCGCCACGGGGAAAGCGCGCGACTACCTCACGACCGATTCGGCGCAGCCGCAGGAAGGAGGCGCGAAATGAACTTCGCCTGGCCGTTCTGCTTTCTGCTCGCGATCCCGCTTGGCCTCGCCGCTTGGCGGATGCTGAGAAGAGGACGCCGCACGGGCGTCAAGTTTGCGCCCGTGTTCCGGCTTCCCGCGAAGACGGCGGGCTGGCGCGCGCGCGCGGCGAATCTCGCGCCTTGGCTGTTCCTTGCGGGCGCGGCGTTGCTCGTGGTGGCGGCGGCGCGTCCGCGCCGCGCGCTCTCGCACGGGCAGCGAAACGTGGACGCCATCGCCATCGCGATGACGGTGGACGTGTCCGGCTCGATGGAGGCGCTCGACCTCACGCCGAAAGGCACGCGCGACTACAAGACGCGTTTGGACGTGGTGAAGGAGATGTTCGCGAAGTTTGTGGAGGCGCGCCCCGACGATCTGATCGGCCTCGTCACGTTCGGCGGCTATGCTTCCAGCCGCGCGCCGCTCACGGCCGACCACGAGGCGCTCCTGCACGTGCTGAAGGGCGTGGAAATTCCAACGACGGCCTACGACGCGAACGGCCGACCGATCGATCCCGACGAGCAGATGACTGCCATCGGCGACGGCCTCGCCATGGCGCTCGCACGCCTCAAGAACGCCGAGCCGAAGTCGAAGATCGCCATTCTCCTTTCCGACGGCGTCTCGAACGCGGGCGTGGTGGAGCCGGACCAGGCCGCCGCCGCCGCCGAGAAGCTGGGCGTGCGCGTGTACACGATCGGCGTGGGCACGCACTCCCGCCGGACGCCGTTCCGCGCAAAGGACATGTTCGGGCGCACGTCGATCGCCTACGCAGACGTCTCGTTCGACGAGTCGCAGCTGAAGTCCATCGCCGCCAAGACACACGCGCGCTACTTCGCGGTGAACGACGCCGACGGCCTCAAGACCGCGTTGGAGGAGATCGACTCGCTTGAGAAGACGCCGCTCGACCGCACGGTGTACCAGCGGTGGCAGGAGTATTTCGCGCCGTTTCTCCTGGCGGGCGTCGTCCTGCTCCTTGTCGCCGTCTCCCTCCAAATGACCGCTTCGCGGAGGCTCGCATGAAATTCGTGAATCCCTGGATGCTTGTTCTGGTGGCGCTCGTGCCGGTGGCGGGCGCATGGTGGGTCTTTCTGCGTGCACGCGCGGAAAAACGACTGAACGGACTGGTGGCGCCGGCCCTGCAGGGGCGTCTGCTGCCGCGCAACCCGAAGCTGTTCAACGTGCAGGCCGCGCTGATGCTCGCGGGCCTCGCGCTCGTCCTCTTCGCGGCGGCGCGTCCGCAATGGGGCCATTCCGCCCAGAAGATGCAGGCGCGCACGCGTAACGTGGTGGTGGCGCTGGACGTCAGCCGGTCCATGCTGGCGACGGACGTGCGGCCGAACCGTCTGGAACGCGCGAAGGCGGACGTCGCCGACCTCATCGACTCGCTTGAGGGCGACAGGTGCGCGCTCGTGGCGTTCCGCCGGACGGGCGTGCTGCTGTGTCCGCTCACGACAGACCACGGCTTCCTGCGAAGCACGCTGGAGTCCGCCACGCCCGAGTCCGCGCCGCGCGGCGAGACGGATCTCGGCAGCGCGATCCGTGCCGCGCTCGACGCGCTCGACCCGGCGGCGGACGACCATAACGCGATCATCCTTATTTCCGACGGCGGCGACCTGCGCGGCGGCGCGCGCGACGCGGCCCGCCTCGCCGCCAAGCGCAACGTGCCCGTGTTTACGGTGGGCCTCGGCAACCCGCGTGCCGAGACCGCCATCCCGGACGCCTCCGGAAAGGGTTCGCAGCAGTATCAGGGCAAGGCCGTGACGACGAAGCTCGAGGAAGCGGCGCTCGCCGAGATCGCCAAACTCTCCGGCGGACGCTACGTGCCGCTCGCGACGGCCGGCACCGCCGAGACGACGCTCGGCGCGATCTACCGCCGGTTTCTGCGGCAGGTGGCCGCGAAAGAGCAGGCCGAGGAGGAAGAGCTGCGCGCGACGGAGCGCTTCGGACTGTTCCTCGTGCCGGGACTCCTGCTTGTGCTGCTGGCCGGCATGCTCTCGCGCGGCCGCTTCGCGGGCCGCACGGCGCGGAAGGTCGCCGTCGCCGCGTCGCTTGTCCTGTGCGGCGGCCTTTATGCCGCCGAAACCAACGATGCGCAACGCGTCGAGGATAACGCGCCCGATCCGGCGCCGACCGCCCTGGACGACCGCGAGGTCTGGAACATGGGCGTGGACTACTATCGGGCGGGCGACTGGACGAACGCGCTCGCAACGCTCAAGCCGCTCATGCTCAGCCGTACCCATGGCGCGCGGGCGAGCGAGATCGTCGGCGCGCTCCTGAACGCCGACGCCAAGAGCGCGCTCGCCCAGGCGAAGTCCGCGCAGGGCGTCCACGCCGAGGACGCGACGCTCGCGCCGTTGCGCCGCGCGGTTTCGGCGCGCGACGAAGGCGCGTGGGCGATGCAGCGTGCCCTGCGCGCCGCGCCTGAGGATCCGCGCGCGAACCGCAACTACACGCGTGCCATGGACGGGCTGAAGGAGCTGCGCGACGAGCTGCACGTGGAAGAAGTGCTCGCGAAGGCGAAAGGCAAGGACCCAAAGGCGCAGATGGCTGAGGCCGCGCGCGAGGCGCTTGCGCTCCTGCTGGAGCAGGCGGGCGTACTCACGAACGAGGCCGGCGTCGCCATCGCGCGCAGCGAGGCGCTCGCAACGCGCGCGGAGCGCCTTGCGGACGCCCTCATCCCCCTCAAACGTTCGGTGCTGGAGTCGGTCACGAACGAGCAGCAGGCGGCGGAGATCGTGGGCGACGTGGAGGCGGCGCGCGACGTTACGCTGCGCGCGGCAGACCAGCTGGCCGACCTTTCGGCAGACGCGTCGGTGAGCCTTTCGACGTCCGAGAACGCCTTCCACCGCTACTGGAAAGGGCTTCTCGATCCGCCAGGCGCGCTTGCAGAGGCTGTCGGCGCGCAGTCGAACGCCGTCACGCGCGCCGAACGGGTGAACGGACGCGACTGGCAGCAGGAGGCGTTCGACTTCACGCAGATTTTCGGCACGCGTTTCCCAGAATGGGTCAAGCAGCAGTGCGCGCAGGACATGTCGACTTCGAGCAACGAGCCGCCGTACACCGTGCATGTGGCGCAGGAGATCGCCAATGCGACGCAAGAAATCCTGAAAAAACAGCAGGCGCTGCTGAAGGAGCCCAAGGACGAGGACGCGGCGCTCGCGATCGCCGGGCTCGTCCGCGTACGCGACCGTTTCGGCCTGCTCGCGGCGGATCCGCGCCAGCTGGTGGCCGCCGACATCCTCATGCAGACGAACGCCTACAACGACGTGGCACGCACGGACGGCTTCAGCTGGCAGAAGGACGCGTACGACCACACGCGCGCGTTCCGCGCCAGGTTCCCGGCGTGGGCGCAGCAGAAGGAGCAGGAGATCCAGCAGAAGATCCAGAACGGCGATACGAACGCCGTGCCGTTCACGAAGGAGCAGCAGGCCGAAATCGCCGCGCTTGCCGCCGAGGTTGAGAAAAAGCAGCGCGTCTGCACCGAGAAGGACCTGCCGCCCGAGCAGCTGGATACCCTCCGGAAGCTCGAGCGCATCCGCGAGCTGCTGCCGAAGGATCCGAACAGCAATCAGCAGCAACAGCAGAATCAGCAGCAGCAACAACAGCAGCAGAACCAGAACCAGGACAAGAAGGACAACCAGAAGCAGGACCAGCAGAATCCGGACCAGCAGCAGGACGAGCAGCAGCAACAGCAGGAGCAGAAGGAACAGAAGGAGCAGGCCGAGGAGCCGAAGGACGACAAGGATGTGGAGGAGCTGCTCCGCAAGGCGCAGGAACGTTCCGACGAGCACGAGGCCGACAAGAAAATGCGGATGCGCAAGGCACCGCCTTCGCCGAACGAACGGGACTGGTGAACGTCGGCGGCAATCAGGATGCCTTGAAGTTGAAGGAGGACAAGAGATGAAAAGGTTTAGCATGATCGGTGCGTCGGTCGTATTCGCCCTGATGGCGATTGGGGACGACGGACGCAATCTCGCGTCGCTTGTCCAGGGCGCGGTACCCGCACGGCCTGAGGCGGTCAAGCGATGGCGCGACCTGCGCTTCGGCATGTTCATCCACTGGGGACCCGTCTCGCTGACCGGCAAAGAGATCGGATGGTCGCGCGGACGCGAGACGCCGGTGGAGGCATACGACAGCCTCTACAAGCGCTTCAATCCCGTGAAATTCAATGCCGACGAGTGGGCGGCCATTGCGAAGGCGGCCGGCATGAAGTACATCGTCCTCACGACGAAGCACCACGACGGGTTCTGCCTGTGGGACACGAAGGAGACGGACTACAACATCATGAAAACGCCCTTCGGGCGCGACGTGACGAAAGAACTTTCCGACGCCTGCCGGCGCAGCGGACTTGCCTTCGGGGCCTACTATTCCACCTGCGACTGGCATCATCCCGACTTCCCTCTCACCAGCCCAGGCGGCAAGACGCTGCGCGCGACGCACGACCTCGACCGCTACACGGACTACATGAAGGCGCAGGTTTGGGAACTGCTCGTGAACTACGGCCCGCTCCTCTGCCTCTGGCACGACGTGCCGCAGCAGTTCGATGTGCGGCGCGGCGCGGGCGTGATCAACCTCGAACGCGCCGTCCAGCCAGACATCGTCGTCAACAACCGTACGCGGCATCCCGGCGACTTCGATACGCCCGAGCAGCGCATCGGGAAGTTCCAGTTCGACCGTCCGTGGGAGACATGCATGACAATCTGCCGCCAGTGGGCGTGGAAGCCGGACGACAACCTGAAACCGCTTGACGTTTGCATTCGGGCACTCCTGCGGACCATCGGCGGAGACGGAAATTTCCTCTTCAACGTGGGTCCGCGGCCGGACGGCCTCATCGAGCCGCGCCAGGCGGCGCGCCTAAGGGAGATGGGCGAGTGGGTCGCGCGGCACGGTACGGCCATCTACGCTACGCGCGGCGGACCGTGGAAGCCGTCGGCGCTTATGGTTTCTACGCGCGCGGGGAGCACGATCAACCTTTTCTTCCTCAAGGAACCGTCAGGGCCCGTGACGCTTGCGCCCTTGCCGTTTGCCGTCACCTCCGCCCGAACGCTCGACGGCAAGGAGGTCCGGACGGAAGTTCGGAAGGACGCGCTTGTCATTGACGTGCCCGCGTGCGCCTGGGACGGTATCGCCGCGTTCGTTGAGTTGAGCGTCGCGGGCGATGCGCTGTCGGTCGAACCGCTGTCGGCCTTTGCGTTGCCGTCCATGCCGGGCGCGACTGCGACGGCGTCCGCCGTGTTCGGCAACAATCCGAAGTATGCGCCCGCAATGGCGGTCGACGGCGACGAGGCGACGCGGTGGGCGACGCCCGCCGGTACGCATCAGGCATGGTTGCGCATTGATTTCCCGAACGAGACGGCGTTCTCCGGTATCAGAATTGAGGAGGAGTGCTGCGGACATTCGAGCCGCGTGAAGAAGTGGGAACTGCAGAAGCTCGACGGCGAGATATGGACGACCGTGTACGCGGGCACTGGGATTGGCGCGCACTTCGAGACGGCGTTCAATCCCGTCACGACTCATGCCATCCGCATCAACATCATTGACGCGACCGAAGGCCCCACGTTCTCCGAAGTCCATCTCCTGCGCCCGACTCCGTAGCCGTCGAGGACTGCGAGTACGAGATGACGGGAAGTTCCTGGACGTTCAGGGCGGCACCTGCGTGTCTGCCTAGGTATGCGATTGAGACGCTGTTCGCCTGCGGCAAGGGGTAGAATATGGTAAAATGGGGTGGCAGGGGTAATCTCTTGCCCGGACGATTTACTAAACGACAACAAAAAAGGAATCAAGTATTATGCAGAGTAGAAGAGACTTTCTGAAGGGCGCCGCGCTCCTGGGCGCGGCCGCGACGGTCGGCGGATGCGCGACGGGCGGCGGACGGTGGTTCGATCGGACGGACGGCGCGCCGATGCACGGGTTCGTCGCGCCGAAGATTCCCCACATCCGCCTCGGCGTCGTCGGCATGGGATCGCGCGGCTGCGGAATCGTCAACCGCGCAAGCAAGTTGCCGGGCGTCACGATCACGGCCATCTGCGACAATGTGCCGGACAAGATCGCCAAGGCTCAGAAGATGCTGGCCGACAGGAAGAAGCCCGCCGCGAAGGAATATCTGGGAGATACGGCCTGGCAGAAACTCTGCGACGACCCGAACGTGGACGTGGTCTACAACACCACGCCCTGGGACTTGCACGTGCCGGTACAGCTTGCGGCGATGAAAGGCGGCAAGCACGTGTTCACCGAGGTGCCGTCCGCGTTCACGGTGGACGAATGCTGGGAGCTTGTCGAGACGAGCGAGAAGACGAAACGCCACTGCATGCAGCTCGAGAACTGCTGCTACGGCGAGATCGAGATGTTGACCTTCAACCTCGCGAAGATCGGCATGCTCGGCGAGCTTGTCCACGGCGAGGGCGCGTACATCCACGACCTGCGGCACATGTGCAAGACGGAATGGCCGGGATGCGAGTGCTGGCGCTTCGACGAGAACCGCGTCCACGGCGGCAACCGCTACCCCACGCACGGCCTCGTGCCGCTCTGCCTGACGTTCGACGTCAATCGCGGCGACCGGCTCGACTACCTCGTCTCGCTGGAGTCCAACCAGGCGAACTTCAGGGCGTACATGGAGGCGAACCTCGCGGCGGACAACAAGCGCCGTCTCTCGAAGGTACGGATGGCGGATATGAACTCGACCTTGATCAAGACGGCGAAGGGGAAGTCCATCCTCGTCCAGCACGACGTCTCGACGCCGCGCCCGTACTCGCGCATCCAGCTCGTCACGGGCACGAAGGGATCGATTTGCGACTATCCGTACCGCGTCGTGTTCGAAGAAAAGTCCGGCTCCGGCGCGCACAAGTGGTACGACGAGAAGAAGGCGGAGGAAGTCCGCATGAAGTATCGTCATCCGCTGTGGAAGACGGTTGGCGAGCTGGCCAAACGCGTGGGCGGGCACGGCGGCATGGACTTCATCATGGACGCGCGGTGGACCTACTGCCTCCAGCAGGGACTTCCGCTCGACATGGACGTGTACGACCTCGCGGCGACGAGCTGCCTCTGCGAGCTGACGGAGAAATCCGTGGACAACCGCTCGCGCGCGTACGACATTCCCGACTTCACGCGCGGCGCGTGGCGCACGAACAAGCCGATGGAAATCGTGGACATCGACCTCTCGAAGATGGGCTTCGAGTCCACCGAGAAGAAAGGCTGAGCGAGATGAATAAGCGCCTGATTGCCTCGCTGGCCGCAAGTCTTTGCCTTGGATGCCTGCGGGCGTACGCGGCGCTTGTGGTCGGAATCGCCGACATGTGTTCGGAGACGAACCGGGTGTCGGTGAAGACAACCTATGTCGACGCGGTTGCGGCGGCAGGCAACATGCCGCTCGTGCTGCCGGCACAGACGAATCGCGCCGCAGTCTCCCGGACGCTCGCGTCCGTGGACATGTTGCTGCTCTGCGGCGGCGAGGACGTCGAGCCGTGTCGTTACGGGACGGAACCGTCGCCTCTTCTGGGCGAGGTCAATCGGCGGCGTGACGCCTGGGAGTTCCTGTTGCTGGACGAGGCGGTGAAGCGGCGTCTGCCGGTCTTCGGCATCTGCCGGGGGTGTCAGCTGATCAACGTCTACTTCGGCGGCACGCTGTGGCAGGATCTTCCTTCCGAGCGTCCGGGCGAGGTCGCGCATCGCGACGAGGACGGTCACGCCATTCGGATCGTTGCCGGTTCGCGCCTCGCGGACTGCCTCGGCACGGACGGCTTGAAGGTCAACTCGTCTCACCATCAGGCGGTGAAAGACCTGGCGCCTGGCTTCAAGGCGACGGCCTTTGCGCCGGATGGCGTGGTGGAAGCCATCGAAAGCGAGACCCTGCCGATCGCGGGGGTCCAGTTTCATCCCGAGAAGTCGTATGTCATGGAAGGGCGAGGCGAGTTCCGGGAGATTTTCGCGAATCCGCTTCGCCTGACCGGCAGCGGGAAAGTCGATGCGGCAGCCTTGACGGTCCCTCTCGCCTATACGAACGAGGCGGGGGAGGTGTTGCTGTATCGGCGCGCAGAATCTTTTGGTCGCGCGGGAGTGCGACCTTCTCCGCTCGTGCTGTTCCTTCACGGCGCGGGCGAGCGGGGGAGCGACAACGCCGCGCAGCTGAAGCACGGCGTGGGGCCGATCCTCGACTTCTTCGCGGAAAGGAACGAGCCGGTCTGCCTGCTGGCGCCGCAATGTCCGGAGGGGCGCAAGTGGGTGGAAGTGGACTGGGCCGCCGCATCCCATGCTATGCCGCCAGAAGCGTCCGTCTCGATGAGGTTGGCGCTGGCGCTTGTGGAGAAGACGATCCGCACACGGAACATCGATCCGTCGCGCGTCTACGTGACCGGCCTTTCGATGGGCGGATTCGGCACGTGGGACGCCATCAGCCGCCGTCCGGACCTGTTCGCCGCCGCGATGCCCATTTGCGGCGGCGGCGATCCGCGCCAAGTGTGGCGGTTCCGCGAAATGCCGGTCTTTGCGGTGCATGGCGACGCGGATACGGTCGTGCCGCCTGCGCGTACGCGGGAAATGGTCGCGGCCTTGTGGAAGGTCGGCGGGCGCGTGTCCTTCATTGAATATCCTGGATGCGGGCATGGTAGCTGGGGGCCGGCATACTCGGATAAGGAGCTGCTTGGCCGGTTCTTCGGCCATACGAAGAAGGACGCTTTGCCCTGTCTCTCTTGGCTGTCGCGGCGCACGGACGAGCCGGACGTCTGGGAGGCCGATGCGGGGATGCTGACACCGGAGGCGTTTCTGGAAAGGGTGCGCCAAGTGGGCGTCGCGCTGCGGAGGGCGTCGGCGGCGGCGCAGGTGGCGGTACGCCGCGACAAGGTGAAGCCTGAATTTGCCGCCGCGCTCGACGCGTTTGGCGAAGGCGAGGAGTACGTGTGGCGAGACGGCCCGGCCGCAAATCCGCTGAAGGGGATGATGGACGGTCCGCTCCTGTACGCCGGCTCGGGCCGCGCCGTGCTTGTGGGTGAGGATGGGACCATGCTGCGGCGCTGGGACGGTTGCGGCAACATCCACTGCGTGCGGAAGACGGCGGAGCATCTTTACTGGTCGAACGGTCGGCTGTGGCGCGTGCCGCTCGCGGGCGGCGCGCCTGAGCTCGTATGGCGGGCG
>CAMNLN010000091.1 GCA_946543025.1 uncultured Verrucomicrobiota bacterium | reverse complement strand
ACGCGCGTGGGCATCATCGGCTGCGACACCTCGCACGCCATCGCGTTCACGAAGCTGATGAACGCGGACAAGGATCCCGACTGCGCGGGCTTTCGCGTGACGGCGGCGCACAAGTGGGGCTCGCCCGACATCTTCAGCTCAACGAACCGCTACCCGAAGTACATCGCGGAGCTGGAAGGCATGGGCGTGAAGATGATGCCCACGATCGCCGACCTGCTGAAGGAAGTGGACGTGGTGCTGCTGGAGACGTGCGACGGGCGGCCGCACTACGCGCAGGCGCTCGAGGTGTTCAAGAGCGGGAAGCGCGTGTTCATCGACAAGCCCGTGGCGGCGTCGCTCGCCGACGCGATCCGCATCGCCGAGGCCGCGAAGAAGCTTGACGCCAAGTGGTTCTGCTCCTCGGCGCTCCGCTACGTGAAGAACGCGCAGGCCGCGCGCAACGGCAAGTTCGGGCCGATCCGGGGCGCGGACTGCTGGACGCCCAACCAGTTCGAGCCGACGCAGAGCGAGTTCTACTGGTACGCGATCCACGGCGCCGAGCCGCTCTTCACCATCATGGGCACGGGTTGCGTGGAGGTGCGCTGCACGGGCAACGACACCGAGGACGTAGCCGTGGGCACGTGGAAGGACGGACGCCTGGGCGTGATGCGCGCGATGAGCTACAAGAAGAAGGGCGCGGCGCACGGCGGCATGATCTTCCCGTACGGCAAGCCCGTGGACATGGGCACGTACGAGGGCTACAAGCCGCTGCTCGTGGAGATCCTGAAGTTCTTCAAGACGGGCGAGGTGCCCGTTTCGGCCGAGGAGACGCTGGAAATCTACGCGTTTCTCGAGGCGGCCGCGCAGTCCAAGCAGAAGGGCGGCGCACCCGTGAAGCTGGCCGACGTGATGGCGGCGGCGAAGGGCAAGTGACGCATGGACCGGCGCGGGCGCGCCCGTCGGCAGATGGTTGGCTGGTCGACGGGCGTGCTTTGCCGATTTTGGATGGCGCGTAGCGGCTAGCGGAAGATCAGGACCGTGCCGACGGTGGTTTCGAGGCTCACCGTTTTCGCGGCGACGTCCACCACCACGCGCGTGGCGCTGCCGACGCCTTCAAGCGTGAAGGCGGCGCCTTCTTCGACCGTGATCGAATCGTGTGCCTGGAACACCACGCCGCGCGGGGCGGGGTTTTCGTCCGTGGACATCACTTGGATCACGTTCGTGCCGCGCAGCGTGAGCTGCGTCGGCAGGGTGGGCGCGGAAGTCACGCCGTCCGCATGGTAGGCGAAGCGCACGATCGCGCCGCCGTCCAGCGTGAGGCCGTGCGTGTTGGGCGGATAGACCGTCGAGTTGTTGAACGTAAGGCCATCGCCGGGGTGCGCCATGTCGAGGATCGCGCCTTTGCGCAGGGTAAGGCCGGAGTTGACGTTGCCGTTGCCCCAGATGCGCTGTCCCTCGCCCAGGTAGAGCTCGTGATCGCCCTTGAGCCCGCCGGTGCCGCCGGCCGTCTTCTGTATCTCGTATTCGCGTGCGCCGAGCCCAACGGCGTTCGCCTTTTCCTCTGTCGTCAGGTAGCCGTAGGTCGGCGCGCCGTAGCGTTCGGCGAGCTCGCGGCCGATCTGCGCGCGCTGCCCGACGGTGAGGGCCTCGTTTTTGTAGTAGCGGATTTCCGCGATCTCGCCCGTGAAGTGGTTGGCGTGCCGCGTGGTCTGGCTGTCGCGCATGCAATGGTCGAGCATGCCGATCGTGATTGCGGAATCGGTGAAATTCCCCAGGCTGTTTTGCAAGGTGCTGCTCTGCGTATAGCCGTCCATCGTCACCGTGAACGAGTCGTCGGCGCCGTTCCAGGTGAAGAAGAAGACATGCGCGTCGTTGAAGCGCGTGTCGCGCGGCGGGGCCCAGACCGTCTCGAACGGCACGACGCCGTCCTTTGCATTCCGGATGCCGAGGCCCACGCTGCCGTCCGTGCGCAGAAGGGCGGCGATCTTCTGCGAGGAGTACGTGCGGGAGAAGAGGGCCGAGAGCTTGTTGACGAAACCGTTTCCGTCGTTGTTGAACGCGGGCGCGTTTGTGGGCGTGCGGAACACGAACATCCACGTCATGCTGGTGGGCGAACCGAGCAGCGACCGGGCGTTCACGCCGCCCATGCCGATGCCGGTGCACGCCGCCGCGTCGAAGGCGAGCGTACGGTGTCCGTGCATCGCCGTCGCGGAAATCTTCGGCGCCGTGATGCCGAGGGGTGACAGGCTGCCGGTGTTGAAGGTGTTGCCGCCGGCGGACGCGACGTTCGTCGGCGCCCAGCTCGTCACCGGCGTCCCCGCGTCGCCGACGAGCGAGTCGGCCGTCCAGCCGTACGTGGCGGCCGGCACCTCCACCTCCGTCCGCACGACCTCCGCCTCGGCGGCCGGGTTGTAGTACATCAAGGTGCCGTTCGCGACCGTCACCTTCCCGGTGGCCACGTGCGGGCCGTAGACGCGCAGCGCGCCGCTCCCCGTCTTGGTGAAGCCGCCGTCGCCGAGGAGGGGACCGCGCAAGTGCATGTCGAGTCCCGCGCCGTCGGCGTTCTCGCAGGCGATGACGTTGTCCGTGCCGTCGAACGTCATGGGAAGATAGATGTTGCAGGAGGTGTCCGTTCCCGTATCCGATCCCAGGCGTCCCCCGGCCATGCGGAGCGTCGTCCACGTGTTCGTGCCATCGGCGGTCTCCGCCCAGCGCGCGGGCGCGGGCCGAATGCCGGCGGTTCCGACGTAGAGCGAGCCGCCGGTCAGCAGAATCTCGCCGTACCCGTTCGTGACGCTTGAATGGGCGGTTGCGGCGCCTGTGTCAGGATAGGTTCCCAGCCAGATGCCACGCGCCTTGACGACGGCGTCCCCCGTCACCTCGATGCGGGCGTCTGGGTTGCCGTAGACCTTCTTCGTGTCGACGGCGGGGCCGTTCGCGAGGGCGAGCGCGATGCCCGCGTATGCCGTGGCGGAGTTGAGCAGGGTCGTGCCGCCGGCGAACACGGCGCGGGTGGGCCGCGACCAGTCGGCCGCGCAGCCGATCTCCATGCGCCGCGCGGAGAGGGAGCCGCCCTCGATGAGAAACGCGAACGGGCGGACGTTGACGGCGGCGGTGTCCTCGGGCCGGATGCCGGCGACGAAATCGTAGAAGAACGACGCACGGCCGGCGCGCTGCCGGAAGGCCCCGGTGTAGGCATAGCACCAGCGCATGTCGATCTCGCCGCCATCGTTCTCGAGAACGTGGCCGCCAAAATCGATGCGCGCCGTGGCGCGGTCGGAAGAAGATTCGACCGTGTTCGCGATGTGTTCGCCCGCCTGCAGCGTGAGGGTCACGCCGGCGGCCTGCGGGTTGTATGTATGGCGGCCGAACTCCAGGATGCCGTTCACGTTCGTCAGCGCGGAGGCCGGCAGCACGTCCGTCAGCCGCGCGTCGGCCGACAGGTCCTCATGGATGAATTTCTTCGGCACCATCGAGACGCGCGCGTTCGGGGTGAGGGAGAAATTCGTGCGGAGATAGGTGTCCGGATTGGAGACAGACAGCTCGGCGACGTCGAACGCGCCGAACAAGAGGAGGTTGCCGTTGCCGGACGTGGCGACGGAGTAGCCCGGTCCGGTCACGGTGCGGCGCAGGTCCATGTTGTTGCCGCCGTTCACGATGTTCCAGGTCTGGTCTGCCGTCACGACCACGGGGCAGTCGAGCGAGATCACGCCCTTGTTCAGCGTCACGCCGTCCGCGCCGATGGACAGAGTCTCGCCGGATATGTCCACGCTCTTGTACACGCTGTCTGTCGCCGTGCGCAGGCCCTTCACCGCAAGTGGCGCGTCCAGCGTGTTGGCGGCGGCCTCGGGCCACACGATCACGTCGTCCGCGCCGGGCACGGCCGCGTTTTCGTAGGTGGCGGGATTGTTGAGCGAGCCGGTGAGGTTCGTGACCACGAACTCAGCGGCGCCGGCGGTGAGTGCGGCGGAGAATACGACGAAGGCTTTCAGGGGCATGTGACGGTTCCTTTTTGGCGCGGGTGAAGAGAGCCTGCGGCGCCCGCAGTTCCTCTTTCAAGTTCAAGCACGTCGCAATCATACCATTTTCCCGAGCGTTGTGGAAGCCTCAATCGGTCTGCTTCAAAATTGACGGGGTGCCTTGCGTTTCCTAACGTCGGCCTAACAAAGGGCTGATATACTGTCGGCGTTTCAACAACCCAGAACAACAACCACAAATTGCTCCAAGCAAGAAAGGAACAGTAGAGATGAAAGTCAAATCAGTCGTATCCTGCGGTTTGGTGCTTGCGCTGACGGGAGCCGTCGGCTATGGCGTGGCCAATGCCGGGGAAAAGAAAGACATGACGTCGAAGACCGCGGCGTCGTCCGTCGTCACCAACGACAACGGCAGCGTTTCGCGTACCTTCGTCGAAAGCTCGATCACCACGAACGGCAACCTCGTGACGGAGCATCGCCGCGAGACGCGCACGAACATGGACATGGACGGCAACGTCCTGCAGACGACCACGAGCGAATACGCGCAGTCGTACAGCGTGGGCGACACCGGCTGGAAGCTTCCTGCGGCGAAAGGTGACGCGAAGGACGCGCCTGCCGTCGCGACGGACTCCTTCATGGGACTGAAGTTCGGTTCCGTCCACGACGTGACGAACGCCGTGACGGACGCGGACGAGCCGACGCTCCTGCGCGCCACGTTCAAGCCGGCCAAGCCGCTCGCGGGCTTTGACGACTACTACGTGTACGTGACGCCGAAGACCCACAAGGTCGTGAAGGTATGCGCGTGCGCGAAGGAGGCCGTCGAGCCGGGCAGCAGCTGGCGTCGCCATTACCTGATCGAGGCGCTGGAGAAACGTTACCAGACGTGGGCGCGGCTTTGCAGCTGGTTCCGTCCGTGCTACGCGTTCGACGTCGCGCCCGACCGCTACGTCACCGTGTGTCTTTACGGATCATCCGAGGACTACGAGACGGTGATCACGGCGTGGGACAACGCCGTCTTGCGCACGGCCGCCGACGAGTACGAGGAACTGCGCAAGGAGGCGCGCAAGAACGCCGCCGAAAAGCGCAAGCAGAAAGTGAGTGACGCAGCCGACGCCTTTTGATAAACTAATCGTAAATTTTTGGACGGTTCCAGGTTCCTCCCCCTTTCTCCTGGGCCGTCCGGCCCTTCCGCCCCTCCCCCCTACACACGGCGGAAGGGCCACTTTTTTGTCTAGGGGACGGGTTTGGGCAAATGTGATATACTTACGGCATGAAAATTCTTGCCGTGGTAGCTGTTTTGGCCATTCAGTCCGTATTGTGCGCGGACATGACGCCTTCGGGCGCCGATAATGCCTTGTCCGAAGCCCAACGCCTTGAAAAGACAGGAAAGGCGACCGAGGCAATGCGCCTGTACGGGCGCGTTGCTGCTGAGCGTACGCTGCCGCAGCACCAGCGGCTTGCGGCGTTTTGCGGCCAGCTGCGGACAGACGGCATGCACTTCGAGAAGCTGTGCCGGGACGGACTGTCCTCAACGGACGAAGTCTGGTGCGGAACCGTGGCCCAGGCCATTGCGCTTCTGCCGCCAGAACGGCTCGTAGCTGTACGCGTCTTTTGGCTGAAGACGCTTTCGGAACCGGCGCAGATACGGTTGCTGCAGGCGGTCGTCCATGTGAAGAGTCCCGTTGCGAAAGACATGATCGCAGACGCGATCGCGAAGTCGCAGAGCCCCGCGCTGCGCCTGATGGCGCTGGAGGGCCTGGGACGTACGGGGACGGCAGCGGACGTGGACACGCTCGTCACATGGATGCAGGGCGGCGACGCCGACGTGGCGGCAGCGGCGCGGCGCGGGCTGATCTCCATCGACGACGTGACGGCGGATGCGCGCCTCGTCGCGCGCCTCAAGTCGTTTGAGGGCGATGCGCCGATGCTCGCGAAACTCATCGACGTCCTCGCCGTCCGCAACGCGCTTGGCTTTGCCGATTCGCTCGTGCCGTTCCTCTCGCATCCCGACGCGGCTGTGCGCACGCAGGCGTTCAAGGCCATCGGCCAACAGGGGCTTTACGCCCATCAGGCGCCTGTCCTTGCGGCGGCGGCAAAGGCGAAGGACGGAGTCGAGCGAAAGGAGGCCCGTCGCGCGGTGGCGCGGATCGCCCGTCGCGCGGGCGGCGTCCAGTTCAAGGCGCGGCGCATCGGCAACGCGCGCACCGAGGCGTGCGGCGTGGCCGACTTCGACGGAGACGGCAAGCTTGACGTCATCGCCGGACCGTTCCTCTACCGTGCGCCCGAGTTCCGACCCGTCAAGGTACGCGAGGTCAAGAGCGACGTGAAGGAGGACGGGAAAGGGTACGCGCACGATTTCATGAACCTGCCGCTCGACGTGAACGGAAACGGCCGTCCGGATGTCGTCTCCGGCAACTGGTTCAGCAAGGAGACGTGGTGGATCGAGAACCTGCTGCCTTCCACGAACGTCTGGACGCAGCACCTGATCGAGAAGACAGGCAACATCGAAACCGGTATTCTCGTGGACCTCGACGGTGACGGGAAGGCGACGGACTTCCTGCCCGATACGCAGCTCACCTGCCTCTACAAGCCGACGGGGAAAGGCGCTTTCACGCGCGATTCAGTCAGCAACGACAGGTGCGACATGGGGCGCGGCTGCGGCGACCTTAACGGCGATGGTCGCAACGACATCCTCACACCGTCCGCCTGGTACGAGCGTCTGGCGGACGGCGGCTGGCGCAAGCACCCGCTCGACGTCGGCTTCTCCGACGGCGGCCGCGCGCTCGGCCACGCTTCCAACCTGATCGTCTATGACGTCAACAAGGACGGTCTTGCGGACATTCTCGTCAGCTCGGCCCACAAATACGGCATCTTCTGGTGGGAGCAGCTCAAGGAGCGGAACGCCGCGGGAGAGATCCAGTTCAAGAAGCATGTGATCGACGACACATGGAGCCAGGCCCACTACCTCGGCTGGGGCGACATCGACGGTGACGGCGTGCCCGAACTGATCACGGGCAAGCGCTTCATGGCGCACAATGGCGGCGATCCTGACGAGTACGGACATCTCGGCATCTACTACTACGACTTCACGCCTGGTCCCGATCCCGTCTTCAAGAAATATGTCATCGCCTACGATACGGACATCAGCGTGGGACTGAACGTGGAGGCCGTTGACCTTGACGGCGACGGTGACCTTGACCTCGTCACGACGGGCAAGTGGGGTGGCCCGGTAATTCTCGAGAACAAGACGAAAGTTGCCAAATGAGGCGGCTCGCCGTCGAGATCGTCTTTGAGGACTCGGATATCCTGGTGGTCAACAAGCCGGCCGGGATGATCGTCCATCCCGCGCCTGGCTATCCGTCTGGAACGCTGCTGGACATGTTGTTGGAACATGCGCCGAAGATGGCAGGAGTAGGGAGCGAGACGCGGCCGGGGATTGTCCATCGTCTGGACATCGAGACGAGCGGCGTGATGGTGGTGGCCAAGACCGAGCGCGCCTACCATGCGCTCCGCGCGGCGTTCGAGAGCCACGAGGCCGTGCGCAAGACATATCTTGCGGTCGTGCACGGCGCGTTCAAGACCCGGACGGGCACGGTGGAGACGCTGATCGGGCGCAAGCCGTGGGACGCGCATCGCATGGCCGTGGTGGAGAAGGACGGCAAGCGCGCGGTGACGCATTGGAACGTTCTTAAGAGACATGGCGTCATATCGCTCGTCGAGTTTACGATCGAGACGGGCCGGACGCACCAGATTCGCGTCCATGCCGCGCACATGGGGCATCCGATCGTCGGCGATTCGCTCTACGGCAATGCGGCGGCGGACCGTCGTCTGGCCGTGCGGCCGCGTCGCCAGCTGCTGCACGCGCTTGGGCTTGCGTTCCCGCACCCCGTCACAGGCGAGCCGATGGAATTCATGGTCAGGCCGCCGTCCGACATCGTCTATGCGCATTGATTATGGTTGCCACGAAACACATGGAACAAACGAAAGGCCAGAAAATGAAAAAAGAGAATGTCGTTCGGACTGCGCTGGCGATTCTCGCCTGCGGGATGATGGTGAGCGGCTGCGCATCGACGCGGCCGCGCGAGATGACGATCATGAGCTTCAACGTGCGCCATTGCGTCGGCTCGGACAAGAAGCTTGACGTGCCGCGCACGGCCGCCGTCATCGCGGCGGCCAAGCCGCGGTTCGCGGCTCTGCAGGAGATCGACTTCAAGGCCAAGCGCTCGGAAGGCATCGACGAGCCGGCCGAGCTGGCCCGCCTCACGGGGATGAAGGCGACCTTCGGGAAGACGATCGACCTGCAGGGCGGCGAGTACGGCGTGATGCTCCTCTCGGCCGAGGTGCCGATCTCCGTCACGAAGGTGCCGTTGCCGGGCAAGGAGCCGCGCCTTCTGCTGCTCGCGGAGTTCGACGACTGCGTGGTGGGCAGCACGCACCTCTCCGTGGCGACCGAAAAGGAACGCATGGACTCCGTGGGCCTTATCCGCGACGCCATCGCACACTTCAAGAAGCCCGTGTTCGTGTGCGGCGACTGGAACGCGCGGCCGGATTCGCCCGTCCTGAAGGAACTTGGCAAGTTCCTCACGGTCCTTTCGCCGACGGACCGGAACACGTTCCACGGTACGGCCCCGAAGCTTCTGTCCGATCCGAAGATCTGCATCGACTACATCGCCGTGGACTCTACGCACGCCAAGTCTTTCCGCGTGCTGGAAGGTGCCGTCGTTCCGGACGTCGTCACCTCCGACCACAAGCCGATCTTCGTGCGCCTCGCCGTCGAGGATGTTGCAAAATAACGATGATCTGGCAGGGCTGGCGTTCCATCGCCAGCCGCGGACGGCGGTGGAACGCCGTCCCTGCCGGGTTTCGCAACTGCCCCCGCCGACTGAAATCATTGCAGGAAGTCGATTGAATGCAACAAGGATTGAAAATGAGCATTGGACGCATTGCCGCATGTGCGGTCGGAATTGTCAGTGCAGGCTTTTGCCGCGCCGCGGTCGAGCCGGGCGAGAACATCGTGCTGAACGGCGCGCTTGAGGCCGATCAGGCTTCGATGCCGCCGTTCTGGAACGTGAGCAAGCCGGAAAAGGTTTCCTGGAGGCCGTCGGGCGGGCCGGACGGAAAACCCTACATGTCGATCTCGTCGGATGAACGCGATCCGGCCGAGGCGACGATCCGCCAATACGGCCTGCGCCTTGTCGAGGGTGGCAAATACAGGATTTCCGCCTACGTGCGCACGACGGCGCTGTCTATGGGGTATAGCGGCGTGTCGGTGGTGAACCAAGGCTGGTACAAGGGCGCGAGCGCCGGCAAGTTGCCGCCGGATACGGCCGGCAAATGGGTGAAGATTGAACATGATTTCACGTGCTTCGCCTCCAAGGACGGCACGTATTCGGTTGTGGCGTTCCTGACGAAGTTCAAGGGAACGTTCGACGTCGCGGACATCCGCCTCGTCGCGTTGGACGAGGCCGCCCTCAAGAAGACGGAGCGGTCGCCGATTTTCGCCATCCAGTCGAAGCCTCGGCTGATTCCGTTCGATCCGATTCTTGGAAAGATTCCGCTCTACGACCCGACTGTCGAGTTCCGCTTCTTCGGCTACCTTCCCAAAGGGACCGCGGAGAACGACTTCGAGGCCGTGCTGGAGGTGGAAGGGGCGTCGTGCGCGTCGCGCGTGCCGCTTGCAGTGAAGGGCGGTCTTCGGCTTGCGGTCCCAGGCGCGATTTCGCCGACCCAGGGCGTGTTTGCGGTTTCGATCGAAAGGAAGTCCTCTGGCGAGCGCATCTTCACCGAACGGCATCGCTACGCACTCAGGGACGTGCCGCGTGAGCTGAAGAAGGGCCGTCGGCTCAACAACCTCACGTCCGAGCTCGTCTGCGGAAAACATGCCGGCGCGGGAACGGAGACATTTTCGTTTGACGTTTTTCGCGACAGCTGGCTTTTCATCGCGTCGCCGCGCGGCGCGACGGTGCGGCTCGACGGCCGCGAGGTTGTTTTCCCGGATACGCCACGCGGCGAGACGTTCCGGCTTACGGCTGCCGGCCGGCATGAGATCGGCGTGAGCGGTCCGGCCGGGGACGTGGTCGTGCGGATGATCGCCGACATCTTCAACTATTGTCCCGGGGCCAACAGCTATGTTCAGGAAAACCGCCCATACGACTGGGCTTTCCAGGAGAAGTACGTTCTTCCCGCCGTGACCACCCAGAACGGCGGATCGGTGCCGAAGGAGCATTTGCAGGGGTTTCATGCGCGCGGCTACCGTTGGCTTGCGAACCTCGGTACGGTCGGCGTGTCGGCCGAGGAGCTGGTGCGGCGGCTGAACGGCGCGGCCGGCATGAACAAGGAAGGATACTCCGGGGTGACCTGCGACGAGCAGTTCCTGCACAATCCCGGCAGCATCGTCGATTATACGAGCGGACTCAAGGCATACGAGCTTTCCGCATCGCCGACGCGGGCGATCTTCACGTGGATCGTGGGGAAGCCGTTTAATCGGGTTATCGACGAGGAATTCTTCGCAGCGTCAGTGAACGCGTCTCTCGGAGAGGGGAAGGTTCTTTTCGAAGCGTATTGCCGCACCAAGGAGACGGAAGGAGAGGCCCGCAGCTATCTGGACAACTACGTCAAGGACACGCTCGTGCGTTTCTGCAAGACGTATCCGCTGGCGATCGGATCGACGTGCATCGCGTTCGGCAATTTCAACCAGTTGCCCATTCTTTCGCTCGCCCATCATCCGGAAGTGGATTTCAAGTACTATCTCGATCTTCAGGTCAACATGGCGGCGAACGATCCGGCGTTCGAGGGTCTCGGCTCCATTGGATACTGGGGCAGCTATTACGCCGACGAGGAACTTCACCGCTGGAGCTTCGCGCTCATGCGCCACTACGTGGTGGAGGGCAGGAAGGACATGCTCTCCGCGAAATACGGCTTCACGTATCGTCCGGACCATGTCCTCAACGGGGATTTTCGCGGGACTCTCGCGCCGTGGACCACGAACGGCGCCGTGCGCGCGGATTCGTTCGCCGGGTTCGCGAAGGCGAGCCAGAACCGCTGGGGCGGGAACGGCGGCGTCGGCGACACGTTCGCCGTGCTGTCCCGCGGAAAGGATTCCTTCGCGACGGTCTCGCAGAAGGCGAAGGGTCTCGTGCCGGGCCGCAAGTACCGTCTGCGCTATTCGACGTTCGACGTGAAGGA
>CAMNLN010000090.1 GCA_946543025.1 uncultured Verrucomicrobiota bacterium | reverse complement strand
AGAAGGGCTTCCGCACGATCCTCAACTTCGAGCGCGTCGACTTCCGCGCGCACGTGTTCGTGAACGGGCAGGAGGCGACGGACGTGCCGCACGAAGGCGGCAACGCGCCGTTCAGCGTGGACGTGACGCCGTACGTGAAGGACGGCGCGAACGAGCTGAAGCTGCTCGTGTGGGACCCCACAGACACGCACCTGGGCGGCACGGGCAAGCAGGTGCTCGAGCTACGCACGTGCTTCTTCCCCGCCACGAGCGGCATCTGCGGCAGCGTATGGATGGAGACCGTGCCCGAGACGTACCTCGCGGACTACAAGATCGAAACGGACGCGGAGAAGGGGACCGTGACCGTGACGCCGTTCCTGAAGGGGAAGGTGCGCGCGGCCGAGGTGACGGTGACCGCGTCGTTCGGCGGCAAGGAGCTTGCGAAAGGCAAGCTGGCGGCTGACAGTGACGCGGTGACGCTCGCTCTTCCCAAACCGCTCAAGCTGTGGAGTTGCGATGTTCCGAACCTCTACGACCTTGCGATCTCGGTAACGGCCAACGGACGCGTCGATGCGACGAAAGGATATTTCGGTGTCCGTACGATGGGCACGAAGCTCGACGCGAAGGGCATCCGTCGCGCGACGGTGAACGGCGAATTCACCTATTTCCTCGCGACGCTCGACCAGGGGTGGTGGCCGGACGGCTACCTCACGCCGCCGAGCGAGGACGCGCTGCGCTTCGACGTGGACTTCCACAAGAAGGCCGGCTTCAACGCCATCCGCAAGCACATCAAGATCGAACCGCGCGCGTTCTACGCGCATTGCGACAAGATCGGCGTGATGGTGCTGCAGGACATCCCGTCCTGCCGCGCCGACAATCTCCAGGGCGACATCCAGTACGCCAACAAGCGCTACGGCTTCTACCGTCAGGAGCTGAAGGAAATCGTGGATCTCCTGCGCAACCATCCGTCCGTCGTGATGTGGATTCCCTACAACGAGGGTTGGGGACAGCCGTCGGCCGACAAGACGCGGTTCACGAACCTGTGGCTCAAGCGCTATGACCCTTCGCGCCTCGTGAACGGCCCTTCGGGCTGGAACGACTACGAGGGCGGCATCGCGCACGGCTATACGAAGTGGAAGCAGCCGGCCGATCCCGTGCCGTCGTGCGACGTGGTGGATCGCCACAACTACCCCGATGCGAAGATGTGCCCGCCTAACGCGAAGCGCGTGACGATGGCGGGCGAGTTCGGCGGCACCGGCGCGTGCCTGATCGGACACTACCAGGACCTGAAGGGGCGGCTGCATTCGCCGGTGCCGGTGGAGGGTGGCCGGTGGCGCGAGGATAACCGCAAGCGTTACGAGTTTCTGGTGCGTCCGCTCGTCAAGATGGCGCATGACGGACTGGGTGGCAGCGTGTTCACCGAGTCGATCGACCAGTTCTGGGAGGGTGGCGGCCTCGTGACGTTTGACCGCGCAATCGTGAAGTTCGACTACGATTTCCTTCGCGCGCTCCACAAGGAGATACTCGACGCCGCCCGCGCCGGCGCGGAAGGCAAGTGAAAAGGGGTGCAGTGAGATGAGGAGAATGCTCGTTTGCATGGCGGCGACGGGAATCGCCGGCGGAATGGCGTTATCGGCGATGGCCGCGGACGCGTACATCGATTCGGACGGCACGCAGAGCATTGTGCTGGACTACTACGTGAAGCCGAACACAAAAATCGTGGCCGACTATGCGTTTCTCTCCGTGACGCCGCTCCAGTCGCGCGTCTTCGCCGCGACGGGCCGGGAGGCGGGGCTCTCCTGCGCGCACTACATCAACAGTGGCGGAAACTACGCCTTCGCGTTCAGGAACGGCGATGGTGACTGGCTGAACACGGCCGTCCAGGTGACGACCGACCGGCGTACGTTCGAGATCGACGGGCCGAACAAGAAGGCGCGTCTCTACACGGGGGGCGAGCTCACGAAGGAGATGAACACGGCCACGCCCACCGTCACGGCCGTCTATCCGCTTGCGCTCTTCGCTACCGTCAAGAACGAGGAGGGGACCTGCCTCGAGAATCCCGGCAGCAAGGTGCGCCTCTACTCGCTCCAGGCCTACGAGAGCGGGACGCTCGTGATGGACCTGCAGCCGGTCCTGAAGAACGGCGTTTACCTGCTGAAGGACACCGTGACCGGCAAGGTTTACGGTCCTGTCGTGGGCAATCCGCTCACGGGCGGCGGCGACATCGCCACCGAGACGGGCGCGCTCACGTGGACGGGCGCGGAATCGACGGGCTGGAACGTCGCGGCGAACTGGCAGGTCGCGGGCGGCGCGGCGTCCGCTCAGCCCCCGCGCGCGGGCGACGAGGTGGTGATTCCTGCCGGGTCCACGGTGGACATCAGCGGTGCGGCGGCGACGGTGAAAAGCCTTACGCTCACGGGTAGCGGCACGGTGACGCTGACGGGAACGAATGCGAAGCCGCTGGCGGATTCGGTCGTCATCGCATCCGGCACGACGCTCTCGCTCGCGTCTGGCACGACGGTCTACGTGCCGGCGGCGACGGCGGGCGGCGCGGCCGTGCCGTCGGGTCGCTACGCGGGCGGTTCGCAGGTCTGGCTTTCGGGAAGCGGCACGCTCAACGTCAATTCGGCGGGACAGTCCGTCTCGGACGGCGTGTTGACGTTCGACGTACCGGTGGGGCAGACGCTCGCCTACTACACGCAGCTGTCGTCGGCGATCACGAAGATCGTCAAGATCGGCGCGGGCACGGCCATCGTCTCGAACGACAACAACACCGCGTTCTCGGGCACGGTGGAGATCCGGGAGGGCATCCTGGAGGCGCAGACCGCCGCAGGCGGGCAGATCAACACCTTCGGCGGGAAGAAGGCCAACACGATCACGGTCTCGAATGGCGCGCAGCTGCGCGTGCTCGCCCCGAACAGCAGTCCGAACCAGGGCACGGAACGTTTCCCGAACGCACTGGTGATCGCGGGCAACGGTCCGGACGGCTACGGCGCGCTGCGCATGATCAAGACGGCGCAGCCCGTAGGGGGGTCCGGCAACATCGACCGGCTCTTCACCACCGTGACGCTGTCCAGCGACGCGTCCGTCTACAGCAGCGGCCGCGTCGGCTTCTCGAACGGAACGGTGGACCTTGGCGGCCACACGCTCACGACCCGTCCGCTTGAGAGCGGCGGAACGATGTTCATGGTGACGGGGGCGACACTGAAGAACGGTTCGTGCGTGGCCAAGAACGCGGCGGACGTTATCACGCAGGGCAGTCCGAGCTTTGTCGGGACGCCCGCGAATACGTACACGATCGAATCGGGCTCCATGTTTGACCTGTGGGGCACGATATTCTCCAAGTTTGACTGGACGCTCGTCCTGAAGGGCGGCGCGCAGGTGCGCGTGGGCGCGGGAACGGCGGAGGACTCCAACAAGATCGTCGGTCCGATCCGTCTGGACGGCGGCACCGCGACCTTTACCACCTACAGCGCGACGGCCAATATGCGCCAGTCGCTGACGGGCGTCATCTCCGGTCCAGGCAAGTTTCAGAAATCGGGCATCCACACCGTCTACCTTACGAACCCGGACAACAGCTGGACGGGCGGAATCAACGTGCAGACCGGCACCGTGTTCGCCACCGTTACGGGAACGGTTCCGCCGGGACAGATCCGCGCCTCTGACCCCGGCGTCCTCAACTTCGTGGCAAAGGACTGGAACCTGGGAACGCTCCACAACCTCCTCACGAACTGGAATGGCAGCGGCGCGGTGAACGTGTACACGGCCTCGGGCACGACATTCGCGGACGCCTTGGACTTCGAGCACGCGATCCCCTACAGGCACGGCGGCCCCGGCACGCTCACGTTCACGGCGGGGACGACGCCGGAAGGAAAGTCGAGTCTCATCAATGGCGAAGGCCAGATGACGATCTCCGGCAACAAGACGCGCCGCCTCTCCCTGCTCAACGTGACGGGTGGCACGATGACGCTTGACAACGCGGGTTACATCTGGGCGGGCGAGTGGGACGTGGCGAACGACGTGTCCACGGTGTCGAACAAGACCTGGACAATCGGCAGCGCGAACAATACGGCGCCGGCGAAACTGGTGGTGAAGGCAGGCTCGACGATCGACTCGAAGGTGGTGAGAGACCAGAAACAGGCGGCGTTCATCTACCTGCGCGACACGGGCACGAAGGGCGCGATCCTGGAGGTGCATGATGGCGCGGCGATCACCAACACGATCAAGGTGTCCGACATCGCCAACTCCAAGAGCGCAATGTACCAGTACGGCGGCGACGTGCGGAACCTCTGCATCGCCGGCAACGACGGCTGGGTGGGCGCTGGCTGGAAGTCGTACGGCTTTCTGGACATCATGGGCGGGCGGTATGCCTGCCGCCAGTGGCTGGGATTCGGCAACGACCCGACGGGCGCGGGCGTCGGACGGCTTTCGGGCGGCCTGTTCAAGGTGGAGGTGAGCTGCCTCTGCTTCAGCCGCGGCGGCTGGGGCGAGATGTACATGACGGGCGGTACGCTGGATGCGGCGGGCAACGGGGGCGAGCCGGGCATTCGCCTCGGCATGCTGCGCTGGAGCGGCACGTCGGCGGCAAATCCCGAGCGCAACAAGGGTGTCTTCACGATGGACGGCGAGGGCAATCCCTACGTGAAGATCGGATCGGTCTCCTGGTTCGACCTCACGGAGCGCACGAACGCGTTCGAAGGCGTGGTGTGCCTGAACGCGGGCGTGATGGAAGTGTCGCGGTTCCAGAAGTCGGACATGTTCAAGGAAGACCGCAACAAGAACGGCGTCGCGAAGGGCTACGTCACGTTCAACGGCGGCACGTTCCGCTCGGCCGCCAATTCCGCGAACATCTTCGGTCCGACGGGCCTCACGACCGACCGCGTGACGGTGTTTCCGGGCGGCGCGACGTTGGACGTCAACGGCAAGACCGCGTCCAACGCGACGATTCCGTTCGAGAAGCCGTTCGGGAAGGGCGTGGCGTCGATTGCGTGGCCGTCGGGCACGGTCACGAACGGCTACATCGGTGCGCCCGAGGTCGTGATCACGGGCGGCGGCGGCACGGGTGCGGTGGCGCACTGCACGTTCGACGCGCGCACCGGCACGATCGGCAAGATCGTGGTCGCTTCGCCGGGCTGGGGCTACGTGAGCGCGCCCACGGCCGTCATCAAGACGGCGGACCGCGCGACGGACATCGCATGCACGGTGACGATGACGGCCGACGAGGAGCAGCCGGGCGGCGGACTCACGGTCACGAACTCCTCCGCGACGGCGGGCACGTTCACCCTCACGGCGGCGAACACGTACACGGGCGCCACCGTGGTGGCGGGCGGTACGCTGAAACTTGGCGTGGCGGACGCGATTCCATCTGCCAACGAGGTGCGCCTCGCGGGCGGAACGTTTGACACGGGCTCGTTCTCGTCCTCGTACGCGCGCGTCGGCGGCTACGGCACGCTGAAGGGCAACGTGACGGTGACGGACAAGCTCGTCTTCGACGCGGCGCAGCCGCTTGCGCCGGGTCTCACGGTGAACGGCTCGCTGACGATCGGAAACGGCGTGACGGTGGAGGTCGCGAACACGAACCTCCTCACCCGCGGCGCGGCGTACACGCTTGCGACGCTGCCGACGCCGTTCCCGTCCACGCCTGCCTCGAATCTCGAGAAACCGTGGTGCGTATACCTCACGAACGGCGGCAAGACGTTGAAGATGCACTACCAGGCCGGCACGATGATGCTGCTGAAGTGAAATAGGCCGTCTGTGTTGAAGGAGAGGTGAAAATGATGAAAAGATTCCTTGGCGTTGCAGTGGTCGTCCTCGTGGGAACTGCGGTGGCGGACGTTGCGTTTTCGGCGCGCACGATTCCTGTGACGACGGGACTGGAGGCCTCCGTCGAGGCGCGGCGCGACGGTGACGTGTGGCGCGTGACGGCGACGGCACGGAACGTTGCCGCCACGAACATGACGTTCAAGCTCGTACTGGCGGCCGAGCCGGGCTTTGCGGCGACGCGCTACCTGATTCCCGGCGTCAACTACAACGGCAACGCGTTCGTCCAGGCCATCGCCGGCGACCAGCACAATCCCGACCGCGCGGCCGCGTGGGGTGCGCCAGACATTCCGACCGGGTGGGAGAAGGACGGCGAGCCATGGATATTCGCCTACGACCGTAGCGGCATTCCGTCCTGCACGATTTCCGAAAACAAGGATACGGTGTTTGCCCTCTTCGCGTCCGTGGAGGACGCCGCCTCGCACGTGAGCGCCTGCTCGATGGAGCGGAAGCCCGACGGTTCGTTCCGGCACCTCGTCTACTGGCCCGTTACGGAAGCGCCCGTCTCGTACACGGACAAGCGCAAGTTCTCGCCGCGCTACGACACATGGCTCACCCTCAAGCCGGGCGAGACGTTCACGGCGCACGCCTGGGCGTGCGCGGGACGTCCGCCGTGGCCGGACTACGGATTTGCGGCGATCTTTCCTGTCGCATGGAAACTTCTGAAGCCAGACGTGTCCGCGCAGCTTCCGGTGGCGGAGGTGTTGCGGCTCGACAAGGCGTTCATGGACTGGGGCCGCCGCGCGACGAAGACGGGTTTCTGGTATAACCCCTACCTCGACGACGTGATCGCGGGCCTCGGCAACTGCTACACGAACCACGCGAAGGGCCTGACGATCGCCGACATCGAGAAGAACCCCTCGCTCAACTGGTGGGCGGGCGACGCGCTCGCGAAGTCGAAACGGCTCAAGCCCGGCGAGTACCTGCCGCATCCCGGGGCGGAGATCGGATTCGCGTCGCAGAGCTTCCAGCTGGCTCGCCTTTCGGTTGAATACGGACTCAGGAACCGCAGGCCGAAAGACATAGACTTTGGGCTGAAGGTGTTTCGCAGCTGGATTCGCGAGCGGCAGCTGCCGAGCGGACACTTCGCGCGTCCGCGTCCGAAACTCCGCCGGCAGGACGCCTCGTCCGTCGGCTGGGGACTTGGCGAACTTTCTCGGCTCACGGTTCTGTTGAAGGCGCACAACCGTCCTGCCGCTGAGTTCGAGGCCTCGGCGGACCGCCTCGCGCGCGCGATCTTGCGGACGCAGCGCGCGGACGGGAACCTCGGCTCGGCGTGGGATGTCGACAGCGGCGAGGTGATCGAATGGGGCGGCGACAGCGGCGGCTACGTGCTGATGGGCCTCGCGCGCTACTGGCAGCTGACACGGAGCGACGAGGTGCGGCGGGCGATCGACCGGGCGTTCGCCTACTACTTTCCGCGCGACATCGACCATTTCGAGTGCAAGGGCGGCGCGATGGACTGCGCGAGCATCGACCGCGAGGGCATCCACCCGTTCTTCACGGCGGCGGTGGCGCTGATCGAGGGTACGCGCGACGCACGTTACCTCGAATACGCGCAGAAGGCGGGCTGGTACTTCCTTTCGTGGCTCTACTGCCACAACGGCATCTACGGGCCGGAGACCGACTTCGCGAAGTATAATTGGAAGCCGGCCGGCTCGACCGTGATCGGCACCGAGCACGCGGCGCTCGACGACTACGGATGCGTACTGATTGCGGATTTGATCGCGCTCTCCCGTATCGACGGCAATCCGCTCTGGCGAGATGTGGCGGCGCTCATCTGGCGCAACGGCACTCAGGGCTTCCCCACCGAGAAGCGCAAGACGTGGCTCGCGCTGGAGCGTCCGCCCGGCGCGAAGAACGAGGCGTACTTCCAGACGCGCTGGAGCAAGTACCGCACGGGCGAGCGCAAGCGCGGCCACCTGAATGCGCATTGCACGGCTTGGGGCGGCGCATATCGCGCCTCGTCGATCTACGACCTTTCCCCCGAAGACCTCCTTTGGCTCGACGGCGGAAACCGAGACTAGGCGACACTCTTCCGCCCGCAGGACGGGGAAACCGGCATTGTCGTTCGAAAAGCTCGATTTTGGTATAATGACCGCAAACGGACACATGCGTCCGGAATGCAAGGAGAACATGAAGATGAAGCATTTGATGACGGTTGCGCTTGTCATGGCGACGTGCGGCATGGCTTGGGCGGAGGATGCGAGGACTTCACGGCCCTTGAAGGCGTGCGTGATGCAGCCGCCTTACGCGCTGGACATGGCGGACATCGACAAGACCATGCAGTGGGAGTTCGAGGCGCTGAAGAAGTGCGATCCGAGCCTTGACCTGATCGTGCTGCCGGAAGCGAGCGACCGCCAGGCGCGCGTGAAGTCGCGCGAGCAGGCCGTCGCCGCCGCCAAGAAGTACAACGCGCCGCTCCTCGCGGCCTGCGCCGAGACGGCGAAGCGCTGCCGGGCGACTGTGTTCGTGAACGCGCTCGACTTTACGCCCACGGGCGAGCGCAACACCACCTTCGCGTTCGACAAGACGGGTACGTGCGTCGGCAAGTACGACAAGGAACATCTCACGGCAGGCGAGTGGAAGAAGTTTGGGTTCGACGAATCGTACATGTGGAAATGGTCGGAACCGAAGATCCTCGAGATCGACGGCGTACGCTACGCGTTCCTCACGTGCTACGACTTCTACTTCTATGAGAACTTCGCCAACATCGCGCGCCTCAAGCCGGACGTGATCATCGGCTGCTCGCATCAGCGCAGCGACCCGCACGGCATCCTCGAGATGATCGGCAAGTTCCTCGCCTACAACACGGGCGCGTACCTTGTGCGCGCGTCGGTGAGCATGGGCCTCGACTCGCCCGTGGGCGGCGGCTCGATGGTCGTGGCCCCTTCGGGCGAGATGCTCGGCAACATGTTCAGCCGCGTCGGTACGCTCACGGTGGAGTTCGATCCGCACGCGAAGTATCTCAAGCCAATGGGCTATGGCAATCCGCCCGGCCTCCACTCCACCTACATCGAGGTGGGGCGGCGTCCGTGGAAGTACCGTCCGGCGGGTAGCGCGATCATTCCCGGGTACAAGGACGCCGAGAAGGCCCTCCCCAAGCGCCTCTGCGCGCACCGCGGCTTCAGCACCGTCGCGCCGGAGAACAGCCTGCCCGCGTTCGGCTCGGCCGTGGCGCTTGGCGCGACCGAGATCGAATTCGACCTTTGGTGGACGAAGGACGGCGAGATCGTCTCCATCCACGACGCGACGCTCGACCGCGTCTCGGACGGTACGGGCAAGGTGTTCGACCACACGTACGAGGAGCTGAAGAAGCTTGACTTCGGCACGAAGTTCGGCGAGAAGAAGGGTCTGAAGAACTTCGCGGGGTTGCGGATCCTGCGGTTCGAGGAGATCCTCGCCAAGCTCTCCTGCCACGTGATCATGAACATCCACATGAAGGACGTCGGAAAAGAGTGGGACGAGGCGCACGTGAAGAAGGTGTTGCGCCTCATCGACGCCTACGACGCGCGCGGACACGTGTACTTCATGTCGTCGTGCGGTCCGCTCCAGGACCAGCTCGCGCGGCTCGCGCCGGACATCCCGCGCTGCATGGGCTATGCGCCCAAGAAGGACATCGTAGACGAGGCGATCAGGCACAAGTGCCAGATGGTACAGCTCTTCAAGCCGTACTTCGACCAGGCGACGGTCGAGCGCGCGCACGCCGCCGGGATGCGCGTGAACGTGTTCTGGTCGGACGATCCCGCCGAGGCGAAGAAGTTCCTCGACATGGGCATCGACACGATCCTTACGAACGACTACCTGCTCATCGCGAACGCGACAGGTCTGAAGTAGCAATTTGTACGAACGACATTCCATTCCGCGCGACGCTTTTAGGTGATTTTTGCGTTTTGCGCAACGCACGACGGTGGCGGCGTGAATCAGAGGAAGCGTAATAGACGTGCGCTGTTTTTATAAGTTTTGCAAGACACATAACCGTGCGATAGAAGATCGTTGGCTGATTGGCTCGATCATGTGGCTGGAACGAGCGGTTATGATATAATTGCGCCATGAGAAATTTTATGGAGAGGAGTATCCTTGGGCTGCTGGCGGCAGTCGTGCTGCCGTGCGTGGCATGGGGCCTGCACGTCGCGGTGCCTCCGATGGCGATGCCGGAATTCGCTGACACGGAGGCTTCGACGAACATCCCCGTCAATGTCGTCCGATCGGACGTGCGGGGGATTGACGTGTCCGTCGAGCTGTGCGCGACGCCGTCGAACAACGTGCAGGTGGCGTTTGGCCGCGACGTGGACGACGACGGCGTCCTCGCGCCGGAGGAGACTGACCTTGTTCTCGGCTGGGATTGCGGGCGCTGGTTCGCGGAGGAGGTGGCCACGGGTATGCGCACTTTCGCGGAAGACGAGACGCCCACGGCAGGGAATCGCTTCTTGAGGTGGCGCGCGGAACTCGATGGCGCGGGAGGTGTCTCGCGGCTTGCCGTCACGAACACGTCAGGCGCGGCGTTCGCGGAACTGTCGGCCGCCCGTCCGGAATGGGCCTGCCGTTCCAGCTGGAACCTGATGCGGCTGGCTCGGCGGGGGACGGACATGCCGACCGAGTGCTTTGACGTTTCCTTCCGCTACAACGTGTTGCATCTCATCTTCAGGTAGGAGATCTGGGGAAAGAATGAGATAAGATCGTGGAGAACGTGTTCCAGAGCGCGGTCCTGCGCGTTTGCCTGGCGGCTCTGGCGGCGCTGCTGACGGCGCTGGCGCTTGCCGGGCTGCGGCGGGCGGGGCGGCTGCTCCTCCGGCGGCTGAAGCCGTTCGCGCGGAAGCTTTCCATTGCGCCGATGGCGAACTGGCATCTGCTCACTAACCACGAAGCACTAGCCGCTAGCCACGAATCCCTCTTCTGGCACGGCGTCACCGAATCGAACACGCTGGTGATGACATGGCAGGACGGTCTGTATGCGCGCTGCGCGACGAACCTTGTGAGCTTCCAGGCGGAGCTGTTCAACGATGGCTCGGTCGCCTACCGGTACGACGGCTCGCCCGTGGGGCCGGACGACTTCGTGGTGCCGCTGGAGCTGCCGTTCGACCGCGACGGGGACGGTCTGGAGAACTCGGTCGACCCGGAGCCGGACGTGGCGGGGCCCGACGCGCACGGCACGAACGCGGAATGGTACAACACGGTGTGTTCCAACGTGCTGACGGCGGCGGAGGGCGGCGGTACTGGGCCAACGGGCGTCTCGCCCGTTGGCGACGGCGGTGCCTTTTCGTGGCGCGCGGGCGTGAACTCCAACGCGTACTACTTCGTGGACGTGGTGGCGGAGCGCGGCCCCGCGCCGATCCGGTTCACGGGCGACAGGCCGAGTCGCCTCGGCAACCCCGCGGTGGTGGCGCGCGCGGGCGAGACGAACCGCGTGCCGCTCCTGATCGGCATCGACTACGC
>CAMNLN010000089.1 GCA_946543025.1 uncultured Verrucomicrobiota bacterium | reverse complement strand
CCACGCCCGCGAGAAGTCCTTGCGGTTGCCCTTCGGGCCTGGCACGAGCGCGAGCGAGATCTTCGCCATGCCGTCGAACTCGATGCGCGCCGTCACGTCCGCCGTCAGGCCGTCCGCCTCCTGCCATGCGCAGACCGTGGCGGACTCCTCGTCCGCCTCCTGCACCCAGCTACCGCCTTTTTTCCAGACGATCTCCTCACCCTTGCCGTCGGCGCACACGATCCGCATCGGACTGGCCAGCAAGTCGCGCCCGGCGCTCGTCACGCGCACGGGAAGCGCGTTCGACGCGAAGGCGAACGAACGCCCCCAGACGGACACGACGCCATCCTTCGCCTCGACCGGCGTCCACGGCGCGGGTATCGCACCTGCCGCAATTCCGGCGATCCCCGCCGCCAGGGCAAGAATTGCGTTCTTCATCAGGAAATCCCCTTCACCTGCGCGACGATGGACGCGCCGCGATGGAAGAAACCGACGGGCGTCACGCGAAAGACGATGTCCTTGTCTGCCGGCACCTCGTCCGCGCCAATCACCAGTTCGGCGGAGGTCGGAATGCGGTCGAGCGGATGGAAGAAGAGATCCTGCGCGAGCCGCCACGTACCGATCGGCTCGCCGCCCGCCGCCGGGCGCGCCTCGATCTCATAGAGCAGCACGCGCCCTTTCTCGCCGCGCACGATGGCGGCGGGAAACGACACGGCGATCTGGTCTTCAAGCTGCTTCTTCGTGTTCATACCCTTCCGCCGCGTCACGGCCACGCACGCGCCCACAGGGAACGCGGGCGCCATTGTCCGTGCGGCCTGCGCGGCGTAGCCGTAGACGGGATTCGCCGGATCGGCCGGGACAGGAACCGTGCGCACGGGACCAGCCGACACGCCCAGCACGAACTCGCGCCGCTCGATCTCCAGCCGGTCCGGCCAGACGTCGATCACCATCCCCTGACGTCCATTGCGGCTCGTCGCCGCCATGTGACGCGGCTGGGACAGGTCCTTTCGCCGCGAGTTCGCGCACTGCCACTCGCCGCCGTAGGGCGTGGAGATTTGCAGCAACGTGCAGGTGTTGATCGCCGTAAAGGCGCCCTGCCAGACGGCCCGGTCGTCCGTGAGGCTCATGTGCGAGTGGCCGGAAAAAGACACGGCGTTCGGATAGTCCTTGAGGAAGTCGGTCAGCTGTCCGCCGTCCTCCGCGCCCTTTCCCCAGTAGCTGAAGAGCGTCCCCTTCGGATGCGGGTGCTGCACGCAGAAGAACGGGCGCCCTCCATGCAGGTCCAGCTCGTCCGCATGCGCGGCGGCGTAGGCGGGGATGTCCTTCTCGTAGCCCCAGTGCGCGCAGAGGAACGTGTAGCCCTTCACCTTCACGGAATAGACAGGCTGCCAGTCCCAGCCGAACGCGCGCTTCCACGCCTCGGCCTGAATCGGGCCGATCGCGTCCTTTTTCGCCGCCGCCACCTTCGCCGCGTCCTTCGCGGCCGCGCCCTTCAAGGGCCACTTCCACGCGAGGCGGTCGTGGTTGCCGTAGACGAACACCGGCTCCACGCGCGTGCCGTCGAGTCCCTTGCAGTCCGGAAAGACCTCCTGCCACGTCTGGCCGACGCGGATGAGCTCGGCGATCTTGCCCGTGTCGGCCATGTCGCCCGCGATGACGACGGCGTCCACGCGCTTGTCGCGAAAATATTCAAGCGCGGCGCGGAACGTGCCCGTCGTGCCGCCGACGTAGTCGTTCACCGTCTTGCCGTTGTCGCGGATGTGGATGTCGCTCACCACGCCCAGGCGCAGGGGCGGACGCGGCGCAGCCGCTTCTGCAAGCGCGCGGGCGTGGAACATCGCCCACGAGGCGGCGAACCCGCCCGCCGAAAGGCGCAGGAACTCCCTACGCGTCGCAACTGCATTTCTGGTCATCTGGCTATTCCTTTCCGATTTGCGTCAATCAATCTGCCTTGAAGACGGCCGTCTGCCACGGGTCGAGACGAACGGCGAAGCCCTTCTTTCCGTCCGGAATGGCCACGCCGCCGCGCCAGACCGACATGAGCGACTTGACGGGAACCTCCGCCGTCAACGTCGCATCGACCATCTTCTCCGACGCATTCCGCACGGCAAAGAGGCATTCGCCCGTCGCGCCGAATTCGCCGTAGCGTTCGATCCAGACATGCGCCACGTTTGCGCGCAACAACGTTTCTGGATTCCATCCCGCGCGGTTCAAGCGGCGGATCACGGGAATCGCCGCCTTGAAGAGGTCGCGGTCGCGCTCGTACCGCTTCGTCGCGCCAAAGTAGCGTGGCCAGCCGCTGTAGCCGGTCTTCTTCTCGCCGCCGATGGTGCTTACCGCCGGATAGAAGCCGTAGAACATCTGGTTCTCGATATACAGCTCGATGCCCCGCCGCGAGACTTCCGGGCAGAGTCGCTCCCAGTGCCCTTCCTGCAGCAAGTTGGAGACGGGACGACGGTATGCGAAGAAGCGTTGCTCGCAGGCATGGGCATCCGTAATCACCGAATGCAGGAACTTTTCACACGGCTTCGATCCCCAGCTGCCCACCTCACAGCCAAAGACATCGAGGTTCGTGGCGTTGAAACGGTGGGCGATGCCGAAGGTGTTGCCGAAGAGGCGCTTGCCCTTCGGATGGAGCTTGCCGGCGAGCCAGCCGACGAAGACCGTCATGTGCTGCATGCCGTCCGTGCAGGGACGGAGGGTATCCTGATCGTAGACGAGCGGCGCGTCGAATACGGCCAGGTGCTCGGGACGCACGTTGCGGAAGTCGGCCGCGAAACCGTAGGAGATCGAATCGAGGTACACGCCATCGATGTCGTCGAGACGCGGCGCAAGCGTGTGGTCCCAGCAAATCGAGCAGCGGTTCGGCTTCGCGAGGCGCGGATCGGGATTCGTGCGCCACCAGGTCGACCAGTTGTCGTAGTGGTCCTCAATATACGCATGGGAGCCGTCGGGTTTCGTCGGCATCGAGTTGAGACAGGCGCGCGCGGCCTCGTCGCGCGGGGCGTCGAACCACGTCTTGCCCGAGTTCGTTTGCGCCGCCCACCCTTCCAGTTCGGCGAGGCGCGCCGCCACCGGCGGATGCGACCCGTCCTCGGCCGTCGGCAGGTACTGACGCATGCCCCATACCTCCGTGTAGGGATAGACGCCGATTCCCAGTTCGTGCGCACGGCGGATTTCCTCGGGATGCTTTTCGATCGACGACGGCGCCTCCCAGAAGGTGTGCCCGAAGTCGTCTGGATCCGTCGGCCCCTTCGACGGCCAGATGGGCCATACCCACGTTCCCTCCTTCGCGCCGGCGGGCGCAGCCGTCAGCTTGTGCGCCTCGCGCGCGTAATACGCTTTCGCCGCGCTGCGGAAGCCCCACGTCCCCTTGAACGGAAAGAGCAGGTAACGGAACCGCGCGCGCGTACCCAGCCCCGCACCGCGCGCGAGGAGCCCTACCGGCAGGCGGCTCGTGACGCCTTTCGCCGTGACGGTGCGGTTCTCGTACGCCTTCGCGTCAAGCGGCGTGCCGAAGACGAATCCCGCGCCGTCCTTCGAGACCGCCGAGAACGGATAGCGCGCGACGGGGAATCCGCCCACCTGCTCCACGTCGACAAACGCAGAATCTCCAACGATCGGACTGTCCTCGCGCCAGTTGCGGTGCCATGTCCATCCTTCGAGCGCCGCCGGCACGGTCACCGCGAGATCGAGCGCGCGCGGCTTCGGCGGCACGGCGAGATCGATCAGCTCCACGTCGAACGCCCCGTCGGGGCCGGCGGTCACCTCCAATGCGAGCGCATCGCGCGCGCTCCTGAAACGCGTCGTGTCGCCTGCACGCTCGGCCGGCACGTCGAACACGACGTCCCGCACGTTCGACATCGCGCCCTTCATGATGCGAATTCTCCGCACATCCGCGCCGCCGCCGCGCCACGGGCAGACCATCGGCACGACCGCTGCCACGCCGTCCGGCATGCGGAACGGCAACTTGAGCGTCGTCCACGTGCCCTTGGCGTCAAGGGAAAGCGGGTAGCGCGTGTACGCCTTTGAGTAGATCGAATAGCCCCATCCCGGCGGAGGCGGCACGGACGCCGTCACGTCGCGACCGGCCTCGTCGAAGGCGAACATGTAGATAATGAACGTATCGTCGCCGCGCGCCACGCGGGCTTCCACCTCCAGCATACAGGACATCCCTGCCGCCAGCGGCACGGGACGGACCAGCTTCACGCCGTTGGCCAGCCCTACATGCTTGCCGTCGCCGCCGATCTTTACGTACGGCGTCTCCCCGTCCATCTTCTTCACGCAGCTGGTCGCCGCGCCGCTCGGCGCCCACGCGCCGTCCGTCGCGAAGTCAAGGTCGATCGCCACGCTGCCTTTCGTCTCCACCAGATAGCGTGACTGCACCCCGAACACGACGGGGCCGCCGTCCCATCCCGGCAGGCTCACCTCCACGCCACAGACAAAAGCTGGCACCAAGCCAACCAAGAATAGCACTACCTGATTTCTCACGTCGAACCTTTCTTTCGGGTGTTCCTGCCAATCGCCACATGGCGAAAACATATCATAGCCGTTCACTTCCCGTCGGGGACCGGCTTGACGCCGATGTCCGTGAGGCGCATCGAGATGATGCGGCTCACGCCCTTCTCCTGCTGGCTCACGCCGTACACGAGGTCGGAACCGGCGATCGTATGCTGGTTGTGCGTGATGATCAGGAACTGCGAGCGGTCCAGAAACGCCTTGAGCGCGTCCACGAAGCGGCCGATGTTCGCGTCGTCGAGGGCGGCGTCCAGCTCGTCGAGCATGCAGAACGGCGCCGGCTTGATCATGAAGATCGCGAACAGCAGCGCGACGGCCGTCATCGTGCGCTCGCCGCCGGAGAGAAGCGTCACGCTCTGCGGACGCTTTCCGGGCGGTCGGGCGATAATGTCGATGCCGCACTCGAGGGGATCCTCGGCGTTCTCCAGCAGCACGAGGCGCGCCTCGCCGCCGTTGAAGAGCTTGGTGAACATCTTCTGGAAGTTGGCGTTCGCCTGTTCGAAGGTGGTGCGGAACATCTCGCCGGACTTCTCGTTCAGGTTCGTGATGAGCGCGAGGATCTGCTCCTTCGCGGCGAGCAGGTCCGCCTCCTGCGCCTTCTCGCGCGTATAGCGCTCCTCCAGCTCCTGATACTCCTCGATGGCCACCATGTTCACGGGGCCGAGGGCCGCGATCTGCGCGGTGAGGCTGTTGACCTTCGCCTCCAGCTCGTCGTTCGGCGGCGGCTCGCCGCCCTTCCATTCGGGATCGGGTTCGCGCAGGACGGCCGTCGGGTCCAGCCCGTATTCGGCGTTCAGGTGATCGTAGACGTTCTGGCGCCGCATGGTCGCCTCGGTGGCGGCCACCTCCAGCTTGCCCTTGAACTCGCGAGCCCTGTCCAGCTCCGCGCGCTTCGCGCCCACGCCGCCCTCCGACGCGGACAGCTTCTCCTGCAGCTGGCCGCGCTCGATCCGCGCCTCCTCCACCTGCCCGTGGATCGCCACGGCCTGCTCCTTCAGGTCGTCCAGCGAGCCCATCAGCTCGGCCGTCTCGTCGCGCAGGCGCTGGATCGAGTCTTCGTAGCCGCGGATGCCGGCCTCACGTCCTTCGATCATCTTCATCAGCTCGTCGCGGCGCTTCGCGGCGTCCGCGCTCTGCTGGGCCGTGAGCTGCAGTTCGCTCTCCATCTGCGCGGCAGTGATACGCTTCTCCGTGAGGCGGCGGCTCTCCTCGCCGTGCGCAAGCTCGCGCGCCTGCAGCTCTTCCTGCTGCTGCGCCGTTCGGTCCATGAGCGCGTCGCGCTTCGCGAGCGTCTCCTCCAGGTCGGCGGCCAACTCGGCGCGCCGGGCGTCGTCGCCCGCGTTCGCGGCCTTGAGCGCCTCGAGGTCTGCGCGCACGTTCACGAGGCGCGCCTGGAGCGCTTCCGCGTCGCGCCTCACGCCCGCGAACTCGCCCTCCGCCTGCGCGGCCGCACGCCGCGCGTTCGCAAGCGCCGCGGCGGCGTTGCGCGCCTGCTCGGCGAGGGCGGCGGACTGCTCTGCGCCCGTCGCGAGCGTCTGGCGGCCCGCCTCGATCTTCGCGCGGAGCGCGTCCAACGACTCGGCCGTCTCGGAAATCAGCATCTTGCGGCTGAGCGGCGAGGCCGCCGCCGTGCCCGGCATCCATACGTCCACCGTGCCGTCGGCGCGGTACACCACACCTTGCGCCGTCACTGAAGTGAAGCCGGGCACGGGGCCGTCGGCGACGAGGACGTCGCCAAGCAAGACCTCCGCCGCGTCCTTGAAGTCGTCCGTCACCGTCACGCAGTCCAACAGGCGCTTGTAGCCGTCCGAAAGGCGAGTTTTTCCGGAATCGCCAGAAGTTGCCGCCAAGGAAACGAGCCGCGCGCTGCCGGCCTGCTTGTCCAGGAGCGCCGTCACGGCGGCTTGCGCGGCGGCGGCGTCCTTCACCACCACGGCGTCAAGCCAGGCGCGCAACGCGGCCTCGAGCGCGAGGCGGTATTCCTGCGGCGCGTTGAAGCGGTCCGCGAGCGAGCCGAGCACGGTGCCTTCCGGCAGGCCGAGCGCGCCGTCCAGGAGCGCCTGCGCGCCGGCGGCGAACGCGTCGCCCGCCGCCTTCGCGTCGTTGAGCAGGTCGAGCTGGGCCTCCTTCGCGGCTGCCTCGGCCTGCATCTGCCCGAAATTCGCGCGCAAGTCCTCCAGTTCGGACGCGAGCGCCGCCTTGCGCTCCTCGGCCGCCTCGCTTGCGGCGGCGGCATCCTCCTCGGCCGCGCGCGCCGCGTCCAGGCGCGCCTGCACCTCGGCCAGCGTCTGCGCCGCCGTTGCGGACGACGCCTCCAGCTGCTCGACCTCGCTCGCCAGCCGCTCGCGCTTCATCAGCACCTCGCGCGCCTGCGTCTCCAGGCGGGCGATCTCGTCGCGCACCTCCGTCGCGTGCCGGTCGCAGGCCACGGATTCGCTCCGCCCCTCCTGCAACGTCCGGCGAAGCTCGTCCATCTGCGCGGACGACTCGCGGAACGCCTTCTCCGCCTCCTCGAGCGCCACCTTGGCGGACTCGAACCCGTCCTCGAGCAAGGCGGTCTTCTGCGCGAGGGATTCGGTCTGCATCCCGATCTCCTCGAGCTGCTGGCGCGTCTGGTGGATCTCGCGCCCGTCGCGATCGCTCCAGGCCTTGTACTCGGCGATGCGCTGTTCGTTGACGCCGATCACCTCGCGGGCGCGCGTGTAGGCGCCTTCCGCGCTCGCGGCCTGCGCCTGGAGCGCGGCGAGGCGTTCCTCGAGCGCGTGCATGTCCGCGTGGATCTGCTGGGCCGCGCTCTCGGCGGCGTTCACGGCCGCCGCCGCGTCGGCGATGGCCTGTTCCGTGTCGCGCTGGTTCTTCGCGTTCACCTCGAGCGCGAGGTTGAACGCCTGGATCTTGCCCTTCGAGACGTAGATGTCCAGCCCGCGCAGCTCGTCGCGCAGCTCCTTGTAGCGCTTGGCCTTTCCAACCTGGCGCTGGAGCGAGCCGATCTGGCGCTTCATCTCGCGCAGCACGTCTGCCTCGCGCAGGAGGTTCTGCTCCGTCTGGTCGATCTTGCGCAAGGCCTCCTTGCGGTCTGCCTTGAACTTGGTGATGCCGGCGGCCTCCTCGAACACGCCGCGCCGGTCCTCGGGCTTGGACGAGAGGATCGCGTCGATCTGGCCCTGCGCCATCACGGAATAGGACGAGGTTCCGATGCCCGTGCCCATGAAGAGGCGCTTGATGTCCTTCAGGCCGCACTTCACCTTGTTGATGAAGTACTCGCCCTCGCCGGAGCGGTAGACGCGCCGCGTCACAGTCACCTCGTGGTACTCCGTGCCGAGCTCCTTCTCGCAGTCGGCGAACGTGATGGAGACCTCGGCGAGGCCGAGGGGCTTGCGCGTGTCGGTGCCGTTGAACACCACGTCCACGAGCTTCGAGCAGCGAATCGCCGTCGGACGCTGCTCGCCGAGGACCCAGCGGATGGAATCGGACACGTTCGACTTGCCGCAGCCGTTAGGCCCGACGATGGCGATCATGCCCGGCTCGAACGTCAGGCGCGTGCGGTCGGCGAAGGACTTGAAACCGATGATGTCTAGTTGCTTCAGGTACACGCGGACATTCTACCAAATCGCGTCCCCCCGCGCAAACTCCGTCGCCGTCCACACTTATCCCGAATTTTTCGGGGTAATACCCCGAGACTGCGCGCACCTACCGCAGGATGAGGACCGTGCCGGCGCGCATGCCGACGCGGCCGAGGGACGTGGACGTGATCCAGTGGGCGTTCGCCGCCGTGTACACGGATGCCGAATCCTGCCGCACACCGTCCACGTAGACCTCGTCCACTTGCATGAGCTTCGCAGCGCCGATGTGCAGCTTCGCGCCGTTCGAGAGGCGGACCACGCGCTTCGCGAACGTGCCCGCCGTGATGTCGGCCTCAGACGGCGCGAACACCGCACCATCCACCACGAGATCGGTGAAGTCGCCCGCCACCGCGTCCGGCGCGATCGTCGCCCCGGCGTCGCCCGCGAGCGACGCGCCCGCGCCGAGCGTGAGCGTGCCCGTGCGCAGGACCGCCGTCTCGTTCGCCGCGGCCACGCGCAGCGTGCTGCCGGCCGCCACCGACACGCTGTCCGCCACCGCGAACGCGCCGTCCGCCACGGGCGAGTCGAGCGTCAGGGTGCCCTTCGACGCCGTCACGTCGATCGAGGCGAGGTACTTCACCTCCGCAAGCGTGTCCGCGCCGTCCAGCTGCTCGAACGTGAAGTTGTCGTAGTACGGCAAGGTGTGCACGCCGCCGCCGCCCGAGCCAACCGCCAGGTAGGCGTAGTCATCCTTCACGCTGCCGGGGATGTCCACGTCCGTCCACTGGTGCGTAAACTCGTTATCGTCCTGCACCATCGTCACGTCGAGCGTCTTCGCGGCGGCCGTGTGAACGATCGTCACGTCGATCGGCTTCGCCATGCGGATGTTCACGGGCGAGATATCCTCGTTGAAGCTGATACCTTGCGACCTCTGCCCGATGCCCATCTTGTTTTGGGATGCTCCCGTGTAGGTGAACCAACCAACGGCAAGCGAGTTCTGCACACCGTAGTAGCCGGCGGCGCCGTGGTCGGATCCCACCACGTTGTTGCCGCGCGGGTCGTTGTGCATGTAGAACGAGATGGCGTCCGCGCCGACGGTGTTCCACAGGCGGAACGAGGCGCGCCAGTCGCCCGTCACGCGCACGCGGTGGCGGAGGTGCGCGGCGTCCTTGTTGTTGGAGACGTTCGAGCCGATCCGCACGCCGTTCGTCGCCGAGTAGAGGCCCGTCGGCTCGCTGAAGATCCAGCCGCCGCCCTCCCCTACGGTCACGGTTTCGAGCGGCTCCTTCGCGAAGCGCAGGCCGCCGGCGGCGAGCGTGACCGCGGTCGGGAGGCCGTCCGGCTTCAGGAACGCCAAGTCGGCGTCGCCCGTCTTCGTGACCGACGTCAGGCCTGCGATCCGATCGAACGCGAGCGCCGGGCTCTTGCCCACCGTCCGCGTGGCCGCCGCGATCTCGTCCCCTTCCCACTTGAGGTTCGAGACGATCGACTCGCTGAAGAGTCCGCCCACCTGCGAGCGGAACGCGAGGTGCGCACGCGAGGCGCCCTTGAGGCTCGCCTCGAGGTCGACGCCGGCGAAGACGGTCGTGTTCGACTTCGCGCCGTCCTGCTGCGTCATCGTCACGGCAAGCGTCTTCGCCTCCGCGTCGTAGTCGGCCACGACGTGCATCGGGCCCCAGCTGTTCATGTCGAGGACCGCGCCGTCGTCGTCGACGAAGCTGGTGGCGTGCTGCACGCGGTTCGTCCAGAGGTTCAGGCGAACCACGTTCTTCGCCGCAGAGTTGTCCCACTCCTGCCACCTCAGCGTCACGCCGGTGTTTGCCGGATCGTACCCGTAGCTTCCGTCGTTCGACACGTAGACGTAGAAGAGGTCGGCGATCTTATTGGATTTCTTCCCGGCATCCCAGTCGAAGGAAATCTTCCACGACCCGGTGGCCGGATAGGACCGGGTGGAAATCGCGGCGCCCGTGCAGTTGTTGTTGTTGGACGAGCAGGCGAGGCCGCTGTCCGTCCAATGCGCGTATCCGCTCAGGTTCCAGAGCGTGCGGTCCGCCACCGACATCTCCGGAAGCGTGAAGCCGGCGGGGTCGGACGTTCGGCTGACGACGTCCAGCGTGGCCGCGCCGCTGCCCGTGAGCGAATCAAGCGCGAACGTGCCGATCGCCTCGCTCGCGGCGAGGTTCGCCGTGAAGGTGGAACCGGACGCCAGGCGCAGGTTGCCGCCCGTGCGCACGAGGTCGGGCGCGGGCGGCGTACCGGCGGCCACGTGACGGAAGTTGCGCACAAAGTGCTGCGTGGAGGCGCCCTGTGTGGTCGTTCCCACCACGCCCACCCAGGCCGTCGTCGCGCCGAGCCATGCGGCGAGGTCGACGTTGACCTCGCGCGTGTAGACGTTGCATCCGACGGCGGAGGAGATGGTGAACACGGCCCGCTTGGCGTCCGCGTCGTAGGAAAGCGTGCAACGCGTGGGCGCGTCCGGCGCGCCCATCAGCTCCTCCCGCGTAGCGCCGGTGGCGGAGACGCCGATGTTGTAGGCGTTCTCGGCGAGGCGAGAGGCCGTGTAGGGTATGGTGCAGCCGTCGACGTTCACGCCGATGGCCCAGCCGTTCGAGATCGTGCCGTAGTTGATGCCGATGTTAGTGCCGCCGCCGCCGCAGGCGGTCGACTTCGTCGTCTGGAACGCGAGCATCACGGCGTACTTCGCGGTCTCGCTGCCGGAGGCGTGCGCGAAGTAGTCGAATGACACGGAGAAGCTCTCGTCCACGCGGATCTTCTGCGTGAGCCAGGCGGCACCGCGCGATTCGACGTCCGGCGCGGTGAGCGCCACCGTGTTCCCGTCCGGCATCACCCGCGCCCATTCCACGAGCGACCAGCTCAGGCCCGTGTTGTTGATTCGCTTGCCCGTCGCGCCGAAGGTCGCCGTGAAGTCTCCGGCGGGTTCGACGGACATGCCGCCGAGCGTTCCCTCGCCCGCCACGAACAAGCCGGTGCCGGTTGCCGGCACGTACGTGCGCGCCCAGGTGTTCGTCCAGAGCTGGTACGGGCTGTCGAACGCGAGCGCGCCCTCGCGCACCTCCACCGGCACGGCGTCCGCGTCGTGCGGAATCGAGAACGCGCCCGCGCCCGTCTTCACGATCTTCGACGTCGCGGACTCGGCGCGCGGCACGGCGCCGAGCCAGCTCCACGTCGGCACGTCCACGGTCATCCCGTTCGCGCCCACC
>CAMNLN010000088.1 GCA_946543025.1 uncultured Verrucomicrobiota bacterium | reverse complement strand
GGCATCACCGATTTCATGTTGGCGCGTTGCCGGGCGGAGTTTGGCGAGAAGGTGACGAAGGAGGATATTTTCTACTTCATCTACGGCGTTCTCCATTCGCCCGACTACCGCAAGCGTTTCGAGGCCGATCTGAAGAAGTCGCTTGCGCGCATTCCGCTCCCGAAGACGGGCGCCGATTTCGCGGCGTTCGTGAAGGCAGGGCGCAAGCTCGGCGACCTCCATTGCGGCTACGAATCCGTAAAGCCGTGGGAGGGTTGCGTGGTTGATGTAGTGCCGGGTTATGATTCGCCGTACCACGTCGCGAAGATGAAGTTTGCGAAGAAGGACAACCCGACAGACGAGAACAAGAACGGCAAGCTCGACCGTTGGGAAATCGAGGACCGATCCCGCATCATCTACAACGACCGCGTCACGATACGGGGCATTCCCCTTGCCGCCTACGACTACGTTGTCAACGGCAAGAGCGCGATCGAGTGGGTGATGGAGCGGTATCAGGTCACGACCAACAAGGATTCGGGGATCGTCAACGATCCGAACAAGTGGCTAGCCGAATGCGGCAACGAGCGCTATATCGTCGATCTCATCCTGAAGGTCGTCACCGTCTCAATGGAAACGCAGAAGATCGTCGCCAAGCTACCCGTTATGGAGTTTTGAGTGTTGTCCTAGTCGGCGATACCTAGCACCTCTGGCACGTGGCGGTCGCGTGCGGGGGCGGCCTGTGAAATTTTCTCGGCAAACTAGGAGAAAACTCATTGGCATCCCGTTTAATCACCGATCGTGACGCATAAATGTTGCAATTGAGAGTGGTTGGGGAGAAAAGAAAGGCGAAAAATTCTTCTATTCGGACTTGACGAATGGTAAGTCAATTTGCTACATTGTCGGCGCCAACCAAAACAAGGAGTATAAGATGGGACTTCAAATCAAGAGAGTGATGCAGAGGATGAAACAGAAAGTTGTGACGCAGCGGGAGTTAGCCGAGATGTCCGGCGTCACGGAGGCGGCGATGTCGCGCTACATGCGCGGCGAACGCCAGCCGCGCGCCGAGGTCGTCGCCAACATGGCGACGGCACTCGGCGTCACGTCCGACTATCTTCTTGGACGTGAGGAGGACAGGTCGGAGCTCGACAAGGCAATTCGCCTTGTCGCCCGAAACGCCGATGCTATCACAGATTCGGTCAAGCGCCGCCTGATCTATATCCTCGCGATGCCGGACGCAAACGACAAGGAGGATTTCTGATGGGCTGTCGCGGCACATACGCAGCTGGGAGAAATGTCCCGTTCACATACAAAACCGTGGGAATGTTCCACGGCATCAAGGTGCTGGAGGGGATGGGAGGAAAGCACGCGTTGCCGGAGGAAGCGCATTCAAGTCTTGCATACGCCAAGCTGCACAAGGATGGTAACCTCCAAATGCTACGCTTCTACGACAGGGACAAGTTCCTTGTTCTTGAAATCGGCTATCATCCCGCGCCAGAATTGACTGGGCATCGCGATCCCGTCTACCACATACATGAATACAAGCGTGACAACTTCAATGATAGGCCCTCAAGGCTCTTTACGGATGAAGACCTTGAGAAATACGGTAAGTATCTTACGATGAAAGGACACTTGAAATGACAAATACAGAAACGGTAGATTTCATAGATTGCGTGTCTCACGGCGAGTGCTATGTGCAATTGCACGGCAAGGTGTATATGTGTGATGGTCCATCACGATATCCCGACGGCAGGCATCATCTTTGCGTCATGGAGATAGATCCGGCCAGTTGCATGGGGATTAGAGATATGCTTTTGTACGCCTCCAGCGGCCGCGATGACTGCATGAAGCATTTCATCGAGGATAAATATTGGGACGGCAAATCCTTCTGGGAAGTCGCGCCAGATATGGAATGGATCGATTTGTAAGGAGATATGATGGACCAAAGCACATGTGCACCGACACCATTCGCACTCGCGCAGGAGACGCTTCGCGCCAAATTGCCGAAAACGGTATAGCTGTTGTTCCCACGGTCAGCTGGGACAGATATCCCAGTCTTGATTTCTGTTTCGACGGGATAGAAGATGGTTGTGTTGTTGCCATAGCGACATATGCGTGCAGGCTAGACCGAACCGCATTCCTGCGAGGCTATTCTGCAATGCTAGAGCGAATCAGGCCGGAGGCTGTGATTTGCTATGGGAATCCATTTCCGGGGATGGGAGGGCCATTGGTTGTCATTCAACCGTGCCACCCTAGATCGTTCCATAGAGAGGTGTCAAGAAGATGACATCCGTCATTTCGCACAATGTCTATCATATGTCGATAGAGAGCGCGTGTGCGGGATGACGTCAAGATGGGGTGGCAAGCAAGGCCACGAGCGAGCGACGCACGTCGGGCGGCGTGTCGAGGTGGTACGCAAGGAAGACGCCGAGAAATCGCACGGCGTCCTCCACCGTTTCAGGGGCGTGGTTGGGCGCGTCGGGGCGAGTGAGGACGGCCACGGTGCGCGGGGAGAGGCGAACGGTGCGCGTACCGTCGCCGCAGCGGCCGCGGTCGATGGCGAAGGGCGTCCAGTCGGCGCGCGGGTCCATGCCCGAGAAGTCGGGAGACCAGCCGGCGAGCTTCAGGATTTCCATCTCAAGCCGAACAAGCTCCTGGAGAGCGGACGCGCAGGAGCGCGTTCCTCCCGGCGTAGTCGCAACAAGTTGCGTTCCTCCTCTGCTTTCGAGTCGGGTGAGGAGGGAATCAAGGAACGTGAACCAGGCGGCGGCTTCGCCGTTCGCAGGAGCGAGGTCTTTCACGAGGCCGGCTGCGTAGCCGGCGAGGGCCGTCTCGCGCCAGCGACCGCGCAGGTTTTCGCGCAGGGCGCGCGGCATGGTTTCGCGGAGAGCGTGGAGATCGGCCGTGGCGCGGGCGTAGTAGAGGAGGTCGCAGGTGTAGAAGAGGTCGTACTGGCCGAGGAAGGCGGACTTCGGCCGGACGGCACCCTTGACGAGCGTCGTCACGCAGCCGTGGTCGGGCGTGAGCCATGTGACGACGTGGCTTGTCCGCGACCACGGCCGGATCGCCAGCACGATCCCTTCGGTCTTGATGATCTCTCCGGCCATGGGCGAGATTATAGCAAAAGAGTCGAAAGTGGAGGGGTGAGAGTGAAGAGCCGATTCGATCTTATGAATTATTCGCGAAAAATCATAAGATTATGTTTTGGCGTCCAAGGGGCGATTGTGGTTTAATGATACGGTTCCACGAGGACAGAAGAAGGAGCAAGGCGAATGGAAGACGTGATAGTAGTCGGCGCGGGCGTGGTCGGGTGTTCGATCGCGCGCAGCCTGTCTCGCTACAGCCTCTCGGTGCGTGTGCTGGAGGCGGGAAGCGACGTGGCGGAAGGCGCCACGAAGGCGAACAGCGCAATCGTGCACGCGGGGTTTGACGCGAAGCCCGGCACGAACAAGGCGAAGTTCAACCTGCTTGGCAACAAGATGTTCGCGCAGGTCTGCGCGGAACTGAAGGTGCCGTTCAAGCCGAACGGGTCGCTCGTGCTGGCGTTTTCCGACGAGGACAAGGTCGAGCTTCAGAAGCTGCTCGAGCGCGGGCGAACGAACGGCGTGGAAGGACTGGAGATCCTGGACCAGGCGACGCTCCGAGCCCGCGAGCCGAACGTGAGCGACGAGGCGGTGGCGGCCCTCTGGGCGCCGACGGGCGGCATCTGCTGTCCGTACGACCTCACCTTTCGCACGGCCGAGAACGCGGCGGCGAACGGCGTCGTCTTCACCTTCGACGCGCGCGTGGCGAAAGTCGAGCAGGGCCCGGCCGGCTGGAAGCTCACGACGGACGACGGGCGGACCTTCGAGGCGAAGACGGTGGTGAACGCGGCGGGCGTCCATTCCGACGAGCTGAACAATCAGGTGAATCCCGTCAAGTACAACATCCAGCCGCGTCGGGGCGAGTACTACATGCTGGACCGTTCGGAGGGGAACGCGTTCAAGGCGACGATCTTCCAGGTGCCGGGGCCGATGGGCAAGGGCATCCTCGTCTCGCCCACGGTGGACGGCACGGTGATCGTGGGGCCGTCGAGCGAAGATATCGCGGACAAGGAGGACAAGGCGACGACCGCGGAGATCATGGCGAAGGTGACGCGCCTCGCGAAGCGTTCCTTCCCCGCGCTCCCCGTGCGCGCGGCAATCAAGAACTTCAGCGGCATCCGCGCGCACGAGACGACGGTGGGCGACTTCGTGCTGGGCGAGCCGGAAGGGGTGCCCGGGTTCTTCAACGCGCTCGGCGTGGAATCGCCGGGCCTGACGTCCGCCCCCGCGATCGGCGAGTTTCTCGCGGAGCAGGTGGCGGCGCGCCTCGGGGCGGCGAAGAAGCCGGCGGAGGCGATCTCGGATGACGTCTCGTACTGGCCCAAGACGCGCGAGATGACGCCGGACGAGCTGGCGGAGCAGGTGAAGAAGGACCCGACGTACGGACGGATCATCTGCCGGTGCGAGACCGTGACGGAGGGGGAGATCCGGGCCGCGATCCGGGCGCGCGTGGGCGCGCGTACGCTCGACGGCATCAAGCGGCGCACGCGTAGCGGCATGGGCCGGTGCCAGGGCGGATTCTGCACACCGCGTCTTCTTGAGATCCTTTCGCAGGAACTGGGGCTTCCGATGGAAGCATTCCTGGAATCGCGCGCCAAGGCGCCGGAGGGGATCGAGAAGAATCCGCACCCGACGGCGACCGACGGCAATCGGCGGCATGCTGACGTTGCTGCCGGAGAAAAGGCCGTGGACGTGCTGGTGATCGGCGCGGGGCCGGCGGGCCTGGCGGCGGCGGTCGCGGCGCGCGAGGCCGGTTGCGAGGACGTGCTCATCCTGGAGCGCGACGACGCGCCGGGCGGCATCTTGCAGCAGTGCATCCACAACGGTTTCGGCCTGCACCGCTTCAAGGAGGAGCTGACCGGACCCGAGTACGCGCATCGCTTCATCGACAAGGTGAACGAGCTGAAGATTCCGATCGAATGCCGCACGATGGTGCTGGACGTGGCGGCCGACCGTACGGTGACGACCATTTCGCCGACGCACGGCATGCGCATCTTCAAGGCGAAGTCCGTGGTGCTGGCGATGGGGTGCCGGGAGCGGCCGCGCGGCGCGCTGCTCATTCCCGGAACGCGTCCGGCGGGCGTGTTCACCGCCGGCACGGCGCAGCGACTCGTCAACATGGAGGGCGTCATGCCCGGCAAGCGGGTGGTGATCCTCGGTTCGGGCGACATCGGCCTCATCATGGCGCGTCGCATGACGTTCCAGGGCGCGAAGGTTCTGGCGTGCGTGGAACTGATGCCGTACTCGAGCGGCCTCAAGCGCAACATCGTGCAGTGCCTGGACGACTACGGCATCCCGTTGCTCCTGAGCCATACGGTGGTGGACATCCAGGGCCGCGACCACCTCACCGGCGTCACCGTGGCGCAGGTGGACGAGAAGCGGCAGCCCATTCCGGGCACGGAACGGCACTTCGACTGCGACACGCTGCTCCTTTCCGTGGGGCTGCTGCCGGAGAACGAGCTGTCCAAGACGGCGGGCGTGGTCCTTTCGCCCGTGACGGGCGGCGCGGAGGTGGACGACGCCATGCAGACGAGCGTGCCGGGCGTATTCGCGTGCGGCAACGTGCTGCACGTGCACGACCTGGTGGACTACGTGAGCGCAGAGGCCGAGATCGCAGGCCGCGCGGCGGCTGCCCACGCGGCGGGTCCGGCCGGGGCGGCGGGCGTCCCGCCCGCCTACGTCCAGGTGAAGGACGGCTTCGGCGTGCGCGGCACGGTGCCGCAGCGCATCAACCCGGAAGGGGACGGGAAGGTGGCGGTGTCGTTCCGTCCGGCGGGCGTCTACAAGGACGCCGCGTGGATCGTGCGCGCGGGCGACGAGGTGCTTTGCCGGCGCAAGAGCCGGATCCTGACGCCGGGCGAGTCGCAGCGCGTGGAGATCGACCGCGCGCTCTTCAAGGGCAAGGACGAAGTGATCGTGGAGGTGGTGAAATGACATGCATCAACTGTCCGATGGGCTGCCAGCTGGACGTGGAGAAACTGGCCGACGGCACGCTCAAGGTGACTGGCAACGCCTGCCTGCGCGGCGAGACGTACGCGAAACAGGAGGTGTCTGCGCCCGTGCGCATGGTGACGGGGCTTGTCCGCGTGAAGGGGACCAGGCGTCCGCTTTGCGTGAAGACGAAGGTCGCCATTCCGAAGGGGAAGATACCAGACGTGCTGGCGGCGCTGGCGGCGGTCGAGGTCGAGGCGCCCGTGGCGCTGGGCGACGCGGTGATCGCGGACGTGTGCGGCACGGGCGTACCCGTGGTCGCCACCGCGCCGTTCGCGAAATAGCGGAAATGGCGTCGCGGCGAATTTTCCGCTTGCCTCCGGCGGCGTCTCATTGTATACTTGCGTCATGAGACTTTGCCAGAAATATGCCCTTGCCATGGTCGCGGTCGCCGCGTTCGCGTTCGGCGGCGTCCGCGCGGCCGACGAAGCGGCGGATCCGGATGCCGCCGCCGCGAAGGAAGAGATGCGCTACATCGAGGCGCTCGTCGACGCCGGTCTGCCGGACTTCGCGGAGCCGGTCATCGCCGCCGCGAAGAAGAAATGGCCGCATCTCCTCCCCAAGCTGAAGGTGCTGGAGCTTCAGGGCGACCTGCGGCTCGGCAAGTTCGAGGACGTGCAGAAGGTCGTCGACGGCATCAAGGACAAGAAGAGCGGCGAGTACTGGGCGTTGCGCCTCGCGATGGCGGACGCCTACTATGCGCGCAACATGCTGGCCGAGTGCCGCAAGATCTACAACGAGTTCTTCGCCGCCGTGCCGAATCCGGGGCCGGACCTGATCGAGTTCTACGTGAACAGCGGCTTCAAGTGGGCGCAGATGTGCGTGAACGAGCGGCAGTACGACGAGGCCGCGAAGATGTACGACGGCCTGCTGGCGCGTCCGCTGGAAGAGGACACCTGGTGCCTGCTGGCGTCTGAACAGGTGGAACTGCTGCTGCGTCTCGCCTCCGAGGCGGCCGATCCCAAGCAGGCGAAGAAGCGCGCCGAGTATCTGGCGCGGGCGGAGAAGTACGTGGACAACCTGCTGTGGAAGTCCGAGTCCCAGCCGCTCTTCTTCGGCAGGGCCGTGGCGTTCAAGGCGCACATCGGGATGTTGCGCGGCAAGCTGGAGGAGGCGCAGTCGCTCGTGATGGAGTACCTGCCGCAGCTGGCGGAGCTTCACAAGACGCTGCTCGAGCAGGATCCCGACGGGCGTTACGGCTACATGAAGATCAGCCCGATGCCGGAGTGCCGGTACCTGCTGGCGTCCGTCCTGTGGAAGGCGGTGCAGGACGAGACGAAGAAGCAGAAGCCGGACGAGGACATGATCAAGGATTCGCTCTTTGGCGCGCGCAAGGGCAACAAGCGCAACGGCGCGGGCGCGTACAACCACGCGATCAACGTGTTCGTGAAGTATCCCGAGTCGAAGTGGGCGTCCAGCGCCGGCGAGCTGGCGGAGTCGATCGCCAAGTTCGTGAAGGCGCGCTACAAGAAGGACATCAAGACGAACATCTCCGCCGACCAGATGAAGAAGGTCCGCCGCCTGCAGTTCGAGAACGCGGAGGAGGCTTTCCGCAACAACAACTTCGCGAACGCGGTGAAGGCGTACGGCGATATCCTCGCCCAGTTCCCGGAGGCCGAGGAATCCATCGGCGCGGTGGCGAACCTCGCCGAAAGCTGGCTCAACCTGTGGCAGAACGAGAAGGACGCGAAGAAGAAGCTGGAGCCGCGCCTTTCCGCAGACGCGGTGGAGGGCTACCTGGCCGAGCGTTTCTCCGGCATCAACCCCGACTTCATCCGCCCGGCGGGCGACGCGGTGCTGCGCCTCGCGGCAAAGGAGCGCGACATGGGGGCGCTCGCGCGCTCGCAGGCGCTGTACGACGAATATTTCGACAACTATCCGACGCATTACAACGCCGCGCAGATGGCTCTGTCGCTCGGCACCCGCGCCTATCAGGCCGAAGACTGGGAGACCGCCATCCGCTACTACGCGCGCATCGCGACGCAGTACACGAACTCCCCCTCCTACGCGAGCGCCTTGAGCTATCTCGCCGTCTGCAACGGCAAGCTGGGCAACGCCGCCGAGCAGGAGAAGTGGCTGCGGGCATTTGTCCAGGCGTCGAAGAAGCCGATGGAGCGGGCGAGCGCGCAGCTGAGCCTCGCGCTCATGCAGCAGAAGCGCGGCTTTGCCGCGTTCGCGGACGCGGCCGAGACGAACGAGGCGGACCGCGTGGCGATCCAGCGCGACGCGACGGTGGCCGTGATCAAGGCGATCAAGGATTTCAAGGCAGTCGCGGACGACATTACGAAGATGCTCGAGGACAAGTCGCTCGACAAGGAGAAGCGCGACAAGCTGCTTCTCCAGCGCGAGCAGGCGATCTTCCTCGAGGGCGAGAGCTGGCAACGGCTCCAGATGCCGGTGGGCAAGATGACGTTGCAGCACTTCCGCGCCTTCGCCGTGAAAGCGTACGAGAAGTATCTCTCACTCTACCCGAAGGGGCAGTACGGCCCCGTGGCTCTCGTGAAGATCGGCACGATCTGGACGGCCGAGCAGAACATGGAGAAGTCGCAGGATGCGTTCGCGCGTCTGCAGAAGGACTTCCCGGACTCGGAGGAAGCGAAGAACTCGGTGCCGCGTCTCGCCAAGACGCTCATCGAGATGGGCCTTCGGGCGGAGGGCGTGAAGCAGTACAAGCAGATGCTGGAGACGGCTGGCGGAAAGTACACGGCAGGACAGTTCCTTGCCGCAGGCAACGCGCTTGAGGAGGCCAAGGAATGGGACGTGGCGCTGGAGGCGTACACGAAGGCCGTCGGCTTGGCCGGCAACCAGACAAATGTCTTGGCGATGGCCACGCTTGGGCAGGCAAAGGCGAACGTCGGCGCCAAGCGTTATGCCGAGGCGCACGAGCTCCTGGAGCGGTTCATCGAAAAGTACAACACCTCCAAGCTGGTGATCGACGCCTACGAGATGATGGTCGACGTCGCGTCAGAGGAGGGACGCGTGGAGAAGAACGACGATCTGCGCCGCAAGTTCTTCAACCAGGCGGTGAAGGCGGTGAAGACGCTGAAAAACTACAAGAAATCGCCTGCGGATCAAGATCTGCTGACCTTGCAGTCCAGCGACATCCTGGTGCGCAAGATGGAGGCCGAGGAGACGATGAAGCTGACGGACCAGGCCAAGGAGACGTGCGGACTCGCGGCGGCGCAGCTTCAGGCGTTCCTCATGTCGCACGAGCCGACGGACGAGCATCCGGCAAAGGACATGACTGCGGCGCAGCTGGCAAATCTCGAACGCTGCTACGCCACGGTATTGCCGCTGATGGCGAAGCTCGGCAAGGAGCAGTCCGAGGATATCCTCCGTTACGGAGAGACCTACAAGAAGCTCTTCCCGAACGGCAAGCATCTGACGATCGTCCAGAACGCGATGAACCAGGCCGAAGCGAACAAGTGAGGCAAGTGGCAAGTGGTTAGAGTTTACAACAAAAGTTTGGAGAAAAGACAATGAGAAAGTTGACAGTTCTTCTGATGGCGGGAATGGCGTGCGCGGCCGTGTTCGGCGACGTGCCGGGTTCGATCACCACCACGTCCGCAGAGACGCACAAGGGCAACATCCGCTGGAGCACGCGCGACAAGGCGTACGTGGTGACCAAGGGCAACATCGAGCTTGAGGTGAAAGAGGCGGACGTGGACGCCCTCGACATCGACAAGCCTGCCGGGTTCGACGCGGCGGCCGACCAGGTGCAGAAGGGGCAGGGCGCGGCCGCGATCCCCGCGTTGCAGAAGATCGCCAATGACTACCAGCATCTGTATTGGGACAAGGTGGCGGGGCGCTACCTCGCGGAGGCGTACATCGCCGCAGGCAAGGCCGAGGATGCTTTGAAGACGTGCCAGGGCATCATTTCCGGCGAGCCGACCGCCGCCTACAAGGGCGAGCTGGCGCCGGCCTACTGGAACGCGCTCTTGGCGCTGAACAAGACGAGCGCGCTCGAGGCGGCGCTTTCGAAAGCCGCCAAGAGCGGCGACCGCTTCTCCAGCGGCGCGGCGTTGATCCTGCGCGGCGACATCATTCTCAAGGCCGGCAACGAGTCGAACGACGCGGCGAAGAAGGCGTTGACGGACGGGTATCTGCGCGTGGTGTATCTCTACAACGACGCGGGCGTGGCCGCCCGGCTTCAGCCAGAGGCGCTTTACAAGGCGGCGCATTGCTTCGAGAAGCTCGGCCAGAGCGGCCGCGCGGATTCGATGCGTACGACGTTGAAGAAAAGCTACGCCTCCAGCCCTTGGGCTGCAAAATGAGCGTCTAGCGGCAGCGGCGAAGAAACTTGCGAACCTCAACTTACAAACTTCAATCCAAAAGGAACAACAAGATGAACATGAAAAAGATGCAGAAGTCGGTGATGGCGGCGATCATGATGCTTGGCCTCGTGGTGGCGCCCGTGGCGGCAACCGTGGCGGCGGCGCAGGACGCGGCGCCGGCGGCGCAGCAAGACGGTGGCGGGTTGGTTGACGCCGCGAGCGGCAAGGCCGTGGACGGCGGCGAACAGAAGAAGTCCGGCGCCGGCGGCTTCATGGACGTGGTGTTCGGGTCGGGCGTGCTGGGCGTGATCCTTTGGGCGGCCCTGTTCGGCGACGGCGCGGCGGCGATCTACTTCGCGGTGGACTGCTGGGTGCTCATCAAGCCGAACAAGATCATGCCGCAGACGCTCATCTCCAAGGTGCAGAGCGCCATGGCGGAGGGTGACGTCGCGAAGGCGCTCAACGCCTGCAAGGACGAACCGAGCCCGATGGCGAACATCCTCGCGGCGGCGTTCCAGCACGTGGAGGAGGGCTTCGACATCATCCAGGAAGCCGTGAACGCGGCGGCCGACCTTGAGACCGAGCGCATCATGCAGCGCCTGACGTGGATTTCCGTGTGCTCGAACCTGGCGCCGTCGCTCGGCCTGCTCGGTACGGTGCAAGGCATGATCATGTGCTTTGCCACCCTCGCGTCGGGCGTGCCCGACATCGGCGCGCTCGCGGGCAACATCTCGCAGGCCCTGTGGACGACCGCCGGCGGCCTCGTGGTGTCGATTCCTTCGCTGACGATCTTCTACTCGATCCGCAACAACGCCAACCGCCTCATCCTCCGCATGACGGCGCTTACCATGGAGCTGATCAAGGATCTCCGCAACGTGGAGGTCGAGGGCGACGCGCAGGCGTAATCTCCGCGACGGAGGCTACCGATGGCCAAGAAGCCCAACAACGAAGACGTGTCGCTGGACATGACGCCGATGATCGACGTCGTGTTCCAGCTGATCATCTTCTTCGTCGTCAC
>CAMNLN010000087.1 GCA_946543025.1 uncultured Verrucomicrobiota bacterium | reverse complement strand
AACGGATTATTCGGCTTCCAAGATCACGCGGAAGCCGACATCGAACACCTTCTGCCACGGCTCGTAGGCGAGACGGTAGGAGCTGGTGCCGTCGCGGGGACGCGAAGCGTAGGAGCCGCCGCGCGCAACCTTGGGCTTCTTCGAGTCGTTCGCGTTGCGGCCATCGCCGTCCACGTACGGATACGGCGCGTAGTCGCTACGCGTCCATTCGCTCGCGTTGCCGTGCATGTCGTAGAGCCCCCAGCGGTTGGCGTTCGCGCGGCCGACGAAGTTGAGGTTGAACCAGTCGTCGAGGAAACGTTCGTCGTGGAGCGGGTAGTTCTGCTCAATCCTGAACGGCTTGCGGTTGCGGATGTTGCCGCCGCCGTCGAAGCCGACCACCTGGAAGCGTACATCGCGGTCGGCGAAGTTGGCGAACTTCGCGAAGTCGTCGTCAAGGCCGCCCCACGGGAACGGCGTATCGGTTCCGGCACGCGCGGCCCACTCCCACTGCGCCTCGGTAGGAAGGTCGGCCTTCACGCCGCATGTCTTCGAGAGCCACGCGCAGAACGCCTTCGCCTCGTGCCACGAAACGCGCACGACCGGCTGCCGACGGTGGTTGCCGACATGCCCGGGAAAGACATGGTCCTTGCCGAACTCGTCCTGGTAGCGCGAGTCGTGTTCGGGGTCGAAGACGTTGTACTGGTCGTTGCGAATCTCCATCTCGGAGATCCAGAACGGCTTCGCGATCTTCACCACGGCCTGCGGACGCTCGTCGGGATAACCCGTTGCGCTGCCCATCACGAACGCCCCGGCGGGAATGCGTCGGAATGTGAGCGACTGTCCCGCGCCGAGGGTCAGGGTCTTTGTGGTGACAGGCGCGATCTCGTCGATGCGGCCGAGCTGCGCGTCAGCGGATTGCAGTACGGTCATGGGCCAGCCGACGAGCGATATTCCGCGCGAGTTCAGCTCGCGCGTCGATATTTTTGGGGTATCGGTTTTCTTCTCGGAGGAGACTGCCTGGGCCAGGCGGTTGGAAACGACTGCCCAATGCCGGTCGTACTCCGCCTCCGGGTTGTCGGGGACGTTGGCATAACGCTTCTGCAGCTCGAGACGACGTTCCACCTGGCTCGGCACGCAGGCGTTCACCCATCTGTCGCCCTTGATTTCGGGCGGATCCCACTTCCCGATAAAAGGCGCGTTGAGGTCGATCCACTCGTAAATCTTCATCCACTCGGCGTCACCAAGTGTCACGCCCTTGTGTCCCTTGCGGAGCATCTGCACAAGCGGGCTGGTGGAAGCGTGCCAGTCCATCTGCGGAAGCATGGTCTCCTCGCTTTCGGGCCCTGGGCGGCGAATGTAGGGATGGAGCATGCGATAGGCGTTTTCAGGCGTGTCCATCACGAGGCGCTTGCCAGAAAGCTCGTACTTCGTGAACACGTCCACCTTCACCTCCTTCGCGCCGCCCTGATCGGCCTTGGCGAGCGGCGCCTTCTCCGGGTCGCCGTGGCAGGAGAAACAGTTCTTGCGCACGAGCGGCCACATCTCGGCGGCAAAGCCCCACGGGCGGAGGCCGTCGCCATCCGTCGGCTTGATCTTCTGGATCTGTCCCTTGAAGTACTTCTCGTCGGCGATCGTGCGCTTGGTGTGAACGGACGAGCGGTTATCTTCATGGCAGCCGGTGCACGAGACGCGCTCGCCTGGCATGCCCACCACCCACGAGCGCATGAGCTGGACGGCCTGGCCCTTCTCGTCGAGCGGCTGGAGGGAGATGGGAGTATTCGCGGGCATCTCGAAGCAGCAGGAGCCGTCGGCTTCGATGTCAACCGTGCCGAGGATGCGCTTGATGTCCCAACCGGACTCCACACGCTCGTTGTAGGGCGACTTCCTGTAGCCGATCCAGCCGGTGGAGGAGTGTCCGCCCACGTTGTGATAGTTGTAGTGGTAGCTGAAGAGGCGGAGCCTCTTGACCGTCCCGCGCGGAATCCCGGCGAGGCCGGGGCCGTTGTAGATGTCGGCCACATGGACGGAGCAGGTGGTAGCGCCTTTCACGGAGCGGTCGGGGATGACGGGCGGGCGCTTACGCGGCACGAACGGGATCGCCTCCACGAGCAAGCCGTCGTCGGCCTCGGCGATACGCGTCACGTTGTCGAACACGTCCACGAGATAGAGGCCCATGAGCGCGTCGGGCGCGGCCTTGACTGTGGCGAGGTTGTACTTTGCGTCGAGAGGCCACGGATGGGAGAAGTAGTACTTGCCACGCGCGAACTGGTTCATCGTGTAGGGGTCGGCCATGTCGCCCTCCACGTCCTTGCCGAAACCAGGGAATTCGTGGACGAGGCCGGTCTTCTCCTTCGGGAACACCTTGGTGGGAATGCGGAGCGTATGTTTGGGCGGCCCCCATTCGCGATCAGGCGGATCGTACTTGAAGGGATAGGCGCGCGCGAGTGTGGGGTCCACCTGGAAGAAGCGGCCCACCTCGGCGCGGTCGTGGTGGCCGCCGCCGATCATGGTGAGGAGATGCGGGTCGCCGGGGACCGCGCGCGCGCAATAGAAGAAAGTGGGCACGAAGGAGTTGGAACCCCACACGGAGAGCTGGCCGATGCCGTCGGGATTCATCGTCATGAGGACACGGCTCCAGTAGTGGGGCTGGTCGGAGTATTCCCAGCGCGTGTAGAGGATACGGCCGTCGTGCGTGATGGTGGGCGTGTAGTCGCTGTCCTGCTCGTAGGTGAGCTGACGCACTTCGCCGGTCTTGCGGTCGATGCGATAGATCACGGCCATCGGCATGTTGCCGTCCTCGCAAGGAAGAAACTGGAACGCGGCCGTTCCAAGCATCACAACCTGGTCCTTGTTGGGCAGATAGCAGCCGTCCCACCACTGGACGTCGTAGTTGCCGTCCTCGGGCGAGACAAGGGCCGGCTGCGGAGCAGCCGACTGCACGACTTGCGGATCCCCCGACGGGACCTGGATCTCGTACACGCCGAAGAGGTTGTTCGTGCCTTTGTACTGCGTGAAGAGGATGCGGGAGGCGTCGAAGTCGAGGTCGAGGTCGCGCACGACGGACGTCCCGTCGGCGGGCTTGTAGAGCGTGGTACACGTCTGCTCGCCGCGCAGGTTGGAGAGGACGACAATCTCGTTCGGAAAGCCCGTGCGCGGGGCGACCATGTGGTTCTCGGCGTTGAGGCCGGTCATGCCGCTGCCGCGCCCGCCAAACGCGCCACGCGGGTTACCGATCTTCCTGTGCACGCAGAGGATCTTGTCAAAGTCGAGGACCGGATTCGCGAGCATAGCCGCACGATACGCCTCCACGAGCGCGACGGCCTCCTCCTGCTTCGCGGCGTCCTTGCCGGCGAGCGCGGCGCGCACCTCGTCCGCTTTCGCGACGAGCGCCTCCACGGCGGCGTTGTGCCTCGCCCAGTCGTACTTCGGATTCGCCTTCAGGTCGGCCATCGCACGGCGCGCGGCCTCCGGCTTGAAGAGCGCAAACTGCTCTTTCGCGCGTCGCACGGCGGCGGCGTCCGGCGCGGCGGCCAGGGCAGTCGCGGAGGCCAGGGCGCTTACGGCTACCAGAAGTCGATTCTTCATGGGCTTCTCCTCGCTTGAACGTTTTTTCAACCGATTTCCCAACCGGGGCGGACATAGGGCACGAGGAGGGCGTTGGCCTCCTCGCTGTTCGTGAAGCGGCCCTTGGCGGCATCCCAGACGAGCTTGCCAGGGACGCGTTGCGAGATGCAGCCGAGCAGGACGGCCTCCGTAAGAGGCACCGAATGGTCGACATGCGAGAACGGCTTGGCGCCGCCGCGTACGGCCTCGGCGAACTCCCAGTGGTGGTTCTTCACGCGCGGAAGCGTGAGAGGCAGGTCACGCGTGGCAGGATGGTCCTGCCAGCGGATGAACTTGCGCTCGCCCTTCATCATCAGCGTGCCGCCACGAAAGACGCCGTTCGCGCCGACGATCGTGGTGCCGCCCAGGGAGGACATCACGCCGTCCGTCAAACGGCGGGCCGTCGCCTCGTCCGGACCGGTCTTGCCGTCATACCAGTAGATTTCCACGGGCTTCTTCTGTTTGGCCGAGGTAACGACGAGCTTGACCGTAGTGGCGGCGGGGTACGTTTCGGCGAAGCGCGGCGTCGTCTTGACCGTCTCGGCGGAAATAACGCGCTCGAGGGCAAGCCCGCGCCAGAAGAAGCTCATGGCGTGGCAGGCGATGTCGCCCATCGCGCCTGTGCCGAAATCGAACCATCCGCGCCATTTGAAGCCGTGGTAGACGTTCTTCTTGAAGGGCCGCTTGGGCGCAACGCCGAGCCAGAGGTTCCAGTCGAACGTGTCCGGGATCGTGTCGCTCCCCTCGGGACGGTTGATGGCTTGCGGCCAGATAGGCCGATCCGTGGTGACATGGATCTCGGAGACCTCCCCCAGGACGCCGCTCTGGAGGATTTCGATGTTGCGTCGCTGGCCGTCGGTGCCGTTGCCGTTGTTGCCCATCTGGGTGACGACGCCGCACGTCTCGGCCACCTTGCGGAAGCGCTCGGCCTCGAAGAAGGTGCGCACGAGCGGCTTCTCCACATAGACGTGGAGCCCACGCTTCATCGCGGCGATAGCGGCGGCAGCGTGCATGTGGTCGGGCGTGGAGACGACCACGGCGTCGAGGTCCTTCTCCTTGTCGAGCATCTCGCGCCAGTCGCGGTAGCGGCGCGCCTTCGGGCAACGGGCGGAAATCTTTTTCGCGGCGGCGTCGAGACGAGCGGAATCCACGTCGCAAAGTGCGACGATCTCCTCGCCAAGCGTGAAGAACTCGTTTAGGTTCGCGCCGCCGCGCCCGCCCGAGCCGATGAAGCCCATGCGGATCTTCTCGCCGGGCTTGGCGAAGTGTGTCTTCGTCAGGATGTCCACGGGGGCGGCAGCGTCGATGGCGGCTGTCGCGCAGCCCGGCGCTGCGAACGCGGCGGCGGTAGAGGCGGCGGTCTCGAGAAAAGTGCGTCGTGTCAGTTGCATGTCTTGTCTCCGGGTTCTCTATCAAACTCACTCGCCCTGCGTCGGCTCCATGAGGAGCGCGATCTCGGGGAAATGCTCGAGGAAGGTGGCGGAAAGGCCGGGAATCGACTTGAGCCGGTTGAGAGCGCTGCGCGCGGTGCGGTCCACGTCCGCGTCGCCGCTGCCGGCGAGGATGCTGAAGCCGCGCACGCTGCCGCCCGGGCCGAGCTTAAGCGACACCTGGAGCGGCTTCAGGCCGGGATACCACTTGAACGACTCCTTGTTCCACTCGCGCTTGATCGCCTGCGCGATGAGGCTCACGCACCGTTGCTCCTCGCTCCCGGCAAGCTGGTTGCGCGCGCCGATACGATAGCCCTCGTTCATCTTGCGCATGAACTCTTCGGGCGAGAGAGGCTTGTCGTGGGCGGTGGCCTTGCCGGTCTTCTTCATGGGCGGCGCATCCACCTTCTTCGCCTTGTCGCGCAGGTCGAGCTTCTCTGGTTTTTTCGGCGGCGTCTTGACGAGCTTCGCCTTGTCGCGCAGGTTGAGCTTCTCCTTTGGCTTGGGCTTCTCCTTCACCTGCTCCACGGCCTCTACCTTGGGCTTCTCGACCTTTGGCGGCTCAGGCTCCTTGATCTGCGGTTTCGGTTGAGGCTTGGCCTCCTCCGGCTTCGGCGGCGGGTTGGGGTCGGGGTCGGGATCGTCCGTCTGCTCTGCCCACGGCGGGACGATCGTCATGTCGATGGGAATGATCACGTCGGGCGCGCGGAACATGATCTTGGCCACGGCCCAGAAGAAGACGAACGCGACCAGGTGCAGGGCGAAGGCGTAGCCGAGCGTACGCGCGTTCAACACGCCGTCCGCAGGTTTTTGCCTTTCCATGTACGTTCCCTGCTGCATCGCAACTCACTTCTCCACCGTCACGAGGGCCATCTTGCGGACCTGGCACTTGTAGACCACCTTTACCACGTCCATCACCTCGCCGTATTCCAGCCGCTCGTCGCCACGCACCAGGACGGGCACGTCGGGATCTTCCGCCACCTTGCCCTTCAGCGTCTCCTCCAGCGCGTCGAGCGTCGTGGGGATGTCGTTGAAGAAGATCTTGTGGTTGACGTCGAGCGTGATCGTGTTCGCCTTGTTGTTCTTGTTGGGCAGAAGATCCGTCTTCGCGCGCGGGAGCATGATGGAGATGCCCTGCTCGAGCGCGGGGATCGTGAGGATGAACGTGACGAGCAGGAGGAAAGTTAGGTCGATCAACGAGTTCATGTCGATCGACGCCTTCCCGACGCCTGTACGCGCACCGCGTCTGCTGCGTCGGCTCATCAGGCGCTCCTCCCCTGGAACTCAAGGGCGATGCGCCCCATCAGGTCATCCGCGAACCCTTCGAGGTCCGACATCAGGTCGCGCAGCTTGGAGGAAAGGTTCGAGTGAAGCGCGACGCCGGGAATGGCGATCAGGAGGCCGACGACCGTCGTGACGAGGGCGGACGAAATGGCCGGCGCCATCGTGGCGATCGTGGCCGTGCCGGCTGCGCCCATGTCCGCAAACGCGTCCAACACTCCCCACACCGTACCGAGCAGGCCGAGCATCGGCGCGAGCGCGACAACGGTGGAGATGAGGCCCATGCCCTTCTCGAGGCGGATTTCCTCCTCTTCAAGCACATGTTCGCAGAGGGCCTTCACGAGGCCAATCTCGTTTGCCGTGAGCGCGGCGATCGCCCCGGCGCCCGACTGCCGCCCCACGAGCATCGTACGTATGTCCGGCGTGAAAAGCTTCAACAGGCGCTCGCAGGTGGCGATGTAGACGTTCTCGATCGCGGAATGCTGGCTGTCGTGTCGAGCGGTGTAGTACTCCAGCACCTCGCGCCCGCCCATCACGTCACGGCCGATGCGCCGCGTCATGAGCGCCGCGGCGGCCAATTGCCGCCACTTGCCGATCACGGCGGCCACCATCACGATGGACGACGCCAGCTGCACGAGCACGATGCCCTTGCCCATAAAACTCGACTTGAAGAAACCGTCGACGAGGGAACTTGCAAAAAATTCAACCATGGTTCTACTCTCCGTTTGAGGAATGGATTATACCAAAAACCTTCCGTCGTGGCACACGCTATGCGCGCCGTCCGAACGTGCCGCTTTTGACGGCGGACGTCGCCTGTCCTTCAGGCGGCAAGTCGGCGCGGGATTTGCCGCAGGCGGCCAGCACCTTGTCCGTCGTCTGGAAATGCGCCTTGCAGTGGTTCATGAGCCACGTGGGCCCGTGCTTGCGTACCATCTCCTCGGCAAGCTGGCGCACGCGCGGATCGCTGCTGCCGCGCGGAATCATGTCGAGCGGCACCTTGTCCACCGGAATGGGGCCGTCCTCCGTCGCCATGGCGCAGATCGCGCGCAGGAACTGTTCGCGCGCCACCACGGACGCGGCGGCCACGGCGATGTCGTCCTCGGCGCGGTGGCGCTGTTCCACCACGATTTTCTTCCCGCGTTCCTTCAGCGCGCGGCGGATCGTCGCCTCCGTGGGCGCGAACTGGTCCACCACCACCTTCGGGCACGCCTGCTGCTTCTCCAGCAGCTCCTCGATGCAGGTGCCGTGCGCCCAGGCGAGGAGGCGGTTGATGTTTCTGATCTTCGCGTAGAGGCGGTTGTAGGCGGCGGGGCCGATCTTCACGACGGCGTAGCGGTCCGGGCCGAGCAGCTGACGCAGCTTCGCGCCCACCGCGAGGACGGCCTTGTCCGTCATCTGCTTGCAGTCCTTCACCCCCATCTCGCGCATTTCCTTCGAGAGCGCCTCGTCCGTGTAGCAGCACGCGACCACGAGCGGGCCGAAGTAGTCGCCCTTGCCGGACTCGTCGCTGCCGCCATGGGCCGAGCTGCGGCCGGGGTCGAGCACGTCCTCGTAGCCGACGGTCGCCACGCCCAGCACGTTCGGCTCCAGGAAGAACTCCACGAAGTCCTGCGCCTTCGAGCCCTGGATGCAGAGCTTGCGGCGGCCGTGCTTCTCCTTCTGGTAGAGCGCACAGTTGAAGCCGTCTCCCTCCACGGCGGCCATGGCGTAGGGCACGGTGCGCGGACGGTAGTTTCCGAGGGCAAGCATCGCGAGCAGCTTTTCCTGCTGCTCGGCGTCCAGCTCATAGGTGAAGCATGTCTTAGGTGTGGGCATAAGGTGGGGCAATTATACCACAAAGCCCGTCGCCCGGAACATGCCTTTACGGACGGCGGAACGCCGACACCGCGAACGACGCGCCGGCGAGCAGCAGCGCAAGCGAGATGGTCTGGCCGATCGAGAACGGCCCGATCGCCGCGCGCGGGTCGCCGCGCAGGAATTCCATCCCGAAGCGGACGAGCGCGTAGCCCATCAGATAGACGCCCGTCGTGAAGCCGGGGCGGCTCTTCCAGAACCGGCAGTAAACCCATATAAGCACGGCGAACAGCATCGCCACGGCAGCCGCCTCGAAGAACTGCGTCGGCAAGACCGGCAGCGAAGCCTGCGCGGACGAATCGATCAGATTGGCGTTCAGCTGCTCGTACCAGGCCGGCGAGCCGCGCGGGAAGCGGACCGCGCACGCCGCCTGCGACACGCGCCCGTAGCAGCAGCCGTAGAAGAAGCACCCGATCCGTCCGAACGCGTGCCCGAGCGGAATCACCGTCGTCAGCATGTCCGCGAGAGGCAGGATCCGCTCTTTCTTCACGCGACACCAAAGGAGAAACACGGCAATCGCCAAGATCAACCCGCCGTAGAACATCAGCCCTCCCTGGTCCACGCGGACGATCAGTTCCGGATGCCCGGCGAACTCCTTCTGCCAATGCTCGATCACGTACGCGGCGCGCGCGCCCACCACGCCGCACACCATCATCCAGGTGACAAGATTGGTCAGCGGATCGGGGGCCCGCCCCGTGCGGCGGCAGAGCCACGCAAGCACCTGCCATGCCGCCAAGAACCCCAGCGCCATGCACGCGCCGTAGGTCTTGATGTGGAGAAAACCAATGGAAATCAGATCGGGATGCATCAGAGTCCTTTCAGGATTTCAACCGCCAGTCGCGTCGGTGCGGCGTTCGTCTCGATGAGCCACCAGCCGCCACCCCGCTGGGACGAGACCAGCTTCAGCGCGATCTCCGCGCGCGTTAGTCCGTTGGTCAGGCCCAGCCGGGCCTCAAGGGCCTTGCGACGGGCCGCACGCTCTTTGGAATCTTCGAGCGCAACAAGGGGGTCCGCAGGCACCTTCTTGAAGTTCTTCTCCAGCCACCGTTCCCCCAGGCCGACCGCGTGGTCCACCTCGTTCTGGACGGACGGCTCCAGCGGCCCGTCCGCCTGCGGCAGGGGCTGCACGGAAAACGCGGCCGCAAACAGTATTGCGCCAATCCGCATCATGTTGTAGAATCTCCGTCCATGGCTTGCGTCCATTATACCAAAAAAGCCCGCGGGCTCTCGCTCCTGTCGGGCGGACTCGACTCCCAGCTCGCCGTCTGCGTCTTGCACGATGCCGGCGCCGAAATGGAAGGGGTCACGTTCTCCACGCCCTTCTTCGCGCCCGACGCCGCTCGCAAGGCGGCGGCCGCTCTCGGCATACCGCTCCACGTTGTCGACTTCACGGACGACGAGATCGCGCTCATCAAGAACCCGCCGCACGGCTTCGGCGGCGCGATGAACCCGTGCATCGACTGCCACGCCACGATGATCCGCCGCGCCGGCGAACTGATGGCCCGGCTCGGTTACGACTTCGTCGCCACAGGCGAAGTGCTCAACCAGCGCCCGATGTCCCAGAATCGCCAGTCCCTCGGCGTGGTCGAAAAGGCGAGCGGACTTGTCGGCCGCCTCGTGCGTCCGCTCTGCGCCCAGCTGCTTGAACCGACCATCCCGGAACAGGAAGGCCTCATCGACCGCTCGAAGCTCCTCGGCCTTTCTGGCCGACGCCGCGAACCGCAGTTCGAGCTTGCGAAGAAGTACGGCCTCGTGGACTACCCCTCGCCTGCCGGCGGCTGCAAACTGACGGAGAAAGGGTTCGGGCGCAAGCTGAAAGATCTCCTCTGCCACGAAGGCCTCGACGAACGGCGCCTCGTGGAACTGCTCCTCGTTGGCCGGCGCTTCCGCCTCCCCGACGGCACAGGCGTAATCCTCGGCCGTGACGCGAACGAGAACCGTCTGCTCGCGGAACGGCGAACTCCCTCCGACACGCTCGTCGCCCCTGTCTCCGTGCCCGGCCCCACAGCCCTTCTCCCGCGTGTCGCCTCGGACGCCGACCTCGAGGCCGCCACGCGCATCGTCTGCGCCTGGAGCCGCTTCGACAGCTTCCCCGGCGAGATCACGGTGAAGATCGTCGCGGACGCGACGACTACGGAACGGGCCATCTCGCGCCCCTACCTTCGCGAGACCTTCCTCTCCTTCCAGCTCACCTAGCGGTTATCGGAAACAGCGATTGCGCCGAAATCGATCGTGGCGTGCGCCACATCGAATGGCCTGCCCGCGACTGTTCCCTTGACGTTCTCGAAATGCATGTCCGCGATGTGCGTACCCGAGTTCCCGCGAACCATAAACGGGAACTTCGACTTTACGGTGAAGTTGCGGAACGTCATGTGCCCGAAGTCGCGCAACACGATCCCGTCGCCCACGAACATCTGGAGCGGGTGCCCGCCGCTTTCGATCGTCCAGTTCTCGAAGAGGATGTTCTCGGTCTTCAGGTAGCCATTGTCGCCCGTCGTCAGGTAGCGGCGCGGCTGCTGCGAGCCGATGGCGTTGGTCCCGTGGAACTCGATGTTCCGGAAGACGGCATTGCGGATCGTGTCGTCCGAGGGGCACCCGATGCGTACGCCCTGGCACGGCGTGTTGAAGTAGCAGTTGGAGACAACCACGTCCTCCGTCACCACGGGCACGTCCCGCCGCCGCTCGTCTCGGATCGCGCGCAGCACCACGCAGTCGTCGCCCGTCTTGAAGTACGAGTCGCCCACGCGCACATGCCGACAGCCGTCGAAGTCGATGCCGTCCGAGTTGATCATCCGCTGCTCGTCCTCGATGCGGATACGCGAGACGACGATGTTCTCGCAAGAGCGCAGCCACATCGTCCACAGCGGACTGTCCTTGAACGTCGTGTCCTCGAAGCGGATATCCCTGCAGCGCAGGAAGATGACCGTCCTCGGACGTAGAAGATGGGTTGGCTTGGCCCATGTCCGATGGTCGAAGAAAGCGGTTCCGCTGTTGTCGATCACGCCTTTTCCGGTTATGGCGATGCCGTGCGCCTCCTTGGCGAAGATGAACGCCTTGCGCGTAACCGTGGCCGGCACGGCGTTCGAGTAGGTGTAGACCTGGTCGAGCGGCATCGCGTCGTCGTAGTCTTCCGGCTTCATGCCGCCGAGGATCACGGCCCCCTCCTCCAGATGAAGCTCCACGCCACTCTTCAGGTAGAGCGTGCGGCAGGGATGGACGCCCTTCCCGACGGTCACGCGCCCGCCGCCCTTCGCCGCCGCCGCGTCGATCTTCGCCTGGATGGCCTCTGTCTCCCACTGCATCCCCTCCGGCGGCCCCGCAAAAGCCGTTCCCGCCAAAACGAGTATCGCCACAACACTGATTCTTTTCATTCGATTCTCCTTTACCTGA
>CAMNLN010000086.1 GCA_946543025.1 uncultured Verrucomicrobiota bacterium | reverse complement strand
CGCCCAAGCCGTGGCTCGTGATCAACGAGGACAACGACCGCTACTTCAAGCGCGCCGACCTTCCCGGGAACATCGAGAAAACCACCGCCGAGGCGTGCGAGCAGTACCTCGACACGGTGTTGGTCGGCGGGAAGGTGACGCACTTCTTCATGTGCGTGTGCGGTCAGCGCGCGAGCTACGACTCCAAGGCGTGGGAGCCGATCTGGAAGGGGCTGGACGGCGTGGAGGTGGACGGTTCCCCTGCCACGAACAACCTTTGGTGCATCAATGCGAAGAAGATGAGCGACGCGGGCGTCGATCCCTACGCCATCTGGACGCGCCGCTGCCGCGAGAAGGGCGTCTCGCCGTGGATCTCCATGCGCATGAACGACGTCCATTTCTGCTCCGTCTCGAACTACTTCCGCACGGAGGCGTTCTGGACCGATCACCCCGAGCTGCACCTCAAGCGCCCGGAGCAGAAGCCGGGCTGGAACGAACATGCGTTCAACTACACATACGCGAAGGTGCGTCGGCACGCGTTCGCGATGGTGGACGAGATCCTCGACCGCTGGGACGCCGACGGCATCGAGCTGGACTGGCTGCGTTTTCCGAACAACCTCACGCTCGGAAAGGCGGAAGAGCTCTCGCATGTCCTGACCGACTTCATGCGCGGGGTGCGGCAGCGCACCGACGCGGCGGCGAAGCGGCGCGGGCATCCCGTGCGGATCGCGGTGCGCATCCCCACGGTCTACGCCGTGGCGCGCCACCTCGGCTTCGACCCCGAGACGTGGGCGAAGGAGGGGCTGGCGGATATCATTACGGTCTGCAACGCCTACAACACCTCGGACTTTGGCTTCGACATTGCGGACTGGCAGGCGCGCATCCATCGTGTCAACACCTCCGTCACCGTGCTGCCGGGCACGGACATCCCGTTCGCCTGCATGCCCTCGGGCGACATGCACAGGATGATGGCGAACGGCGAGAACATGGCCGTGCGGCGCGGCTGGTGCGCGGTCCACGCGAACCCCGAGGGGTTCTACTTCTTCAACGTGCCGTATCTCGACGCGGCGGCGCGCCACGAGATCTATTCGCGCTCGCTCCAGCCGGAGCGGCTGGAGACGCTTCCGCGCCGGTTTATCGTCTCGTTCCACGACGTCGCCGCGAAAGGCAAGTGCCGTCCGCGCCAGATTCCCGTGCGGCTGGACCGTCCGCGCACGTTCGTGACGCGCGCGGCGCGCGGCAAGAATGACGAGGACGCCTACGTCGTGGCCGGCTTCTCGGGCGCGAAACCGCAGTTGCCGTCCGTGACGCTCAACGGCGTTTCCGCCGTTGGCGAGCCCGAGCGTCTCGCCAACGCGCGGCCGTACGGCGGCGGACTCGCGAAAAGCGCCGTGCGTTGGAAATTTCCCGCCTCGGCGCTCAAGTCGGGTGAGAACGAGATCGGATTTTCGGCCAATCCCGACGGCAAGGCGCAGGTCGTGTGGTGCGAGATCGCGCTTGCCGCGCCGGGCGAGCCGTTCCGCGACTTCGAGCGAATGGAATACAACAACCTGGGGGCGACGAGCGACCTCGGCGTCGGGCTCTGGGCGTGGCCGATGGCCATGGATTACGACGGCGACGGCGACCTCGACCTCGTGGTGAGCTGCCCGGACGTGCCGTACAACGGCACCTACCTCTTCGAGAACGCCACGCCGAAGGGCGAGCGGAACGCGAAGCCCGTCTTCAAGAAGGCGAAACGACTGGGCAAGGGATACGGCAACACGGTACTGACCTCGTACAAGGGAAAACCCGTCGTCACGCGTCCCGGCTGCGCGGTCTGGAAGCCGCTGGACGACTTCTGCGGCCCCGGGGAGCCCGTGAAGGGTCTGCCGCCGAACGTCCATCCGAACAAGGTGCGCGGAAACACGTGGCGGTTCGTGGACTGGGACGGCGACGGCGCGGAGGACGTCCTCGTGGGCGTGGGCGACTGGACGGAGTACGGCTGGGCGAACGCCTACGACGCGCACGGCAGCTGGACGAACGGACCTTTGCGCGGGCTCGTCTACCTCTGCCGCCACGTGAAGGGCGAGGGGCCGGACGCGGAGTACGCGCCCGCCGAGCAGGTGCGCCTGGCGGACGGTGCGCCGCTGGAGGTCTACGGCAACCCGATGCCGATGGCGGCGGATTGGGACGGCGACGGCGACCTTGATTTGATTTGCGGCTCGTTCATGGACGACTTTACGTTCTTCGAGAACCTCGGCACGCGCGCCGCGCCGAGATTCGCGGCGGGCCGCAGGTTGACGGCGGCGGACGGAAAGAAGCTCGCGATGGACTTGCAGATGATCACGCCGTCCGCCGTGGACTGGGACGGCGACGGCAGGCTCGATATCATCTGCGGCGACGAGGACGGGCGCGTGGCGTTCATCCGCAACACGGGGCGCCTGGAGAAGGGAATGCCCGTCTTCGAGCAGCCGTACTACTTCCGCCAGGAGGCGGACTGCGTGAAGTTCGGCGCGCTTTCGACGCCGTTCGCGTGCGACTGGGACGGCGACGGCGACTGGGACGTGATCGCGGGCAGCTCGGCCGGCTACCTCGCGTTCATCGAGAACCTGTCGGGGCCGGGCGTGGCGAAGCCTCGTTGGGCGGAGCCGAAGCTACTCTCGGCGGGCGGCCAGACGATCCGCATCCAGGCCGGGGCAAACGGCTCCATCCAGGGACCGTGCGAAGCGAAGTGGGGCTACACGGTGCCGACGGTGGCGGACTGGGACGGCGACGGGCATCTCGACATCGTGTGCAACTCCATCTTCGGCGACGTGGTCTGGTACCGCAACCCGGGGCGGAAGGGTGCGCTTGACCTGGAGCCGGCGCGTCCGGTGGAGGTGGAGTGGGAAGGTGCGCAGCCCGCGCTCGCGTGGGGCTGGCGCAAGCCGCAAGGCAAGGCGCTCCTCACGCAGTGGCGCACGTCGGCGGTGGCGATCGACTGGGACAGGGACGGTCTTACGGACCTCGTGATGCTCGACCAGGAAGGCTACCTGTGCCTTTTCAGGCGGGCGCGCACGGCAGACGGGCGGCTCGTCCTCCAGGCGCCGCGACGCCTGTTCGCAGACGGCAAGGGCAACCTCTACCGCTTCTCGGACAAGACGGCGGGCGCGAGCGGGCGGCGCAAACTCTGTTTCGTGGATTGGGACGGCGACGGCAAGCTCGACATCGCGGTGAATGACCGCAACGCCTTTCTCTACAAGCAGCTCGGCCCGCAGCCGGACGGCACGTGGCGCTTCCGCAACGCCTGGCTGATGGGGGAGCGGCGCCTGCAGGGCCATACGAGCTGTCCCACGTGGGCCGACTTCGACGGCGACGGTCTGCCCGAACTCCTCGTGGGCGCGGAGGATGGATATTTCTACACGCTTGCCAACCCTGCGGCGGAGACGCGTCGCTGACGGCCGTGCGAGCCGCTTGCATCGGCCGGAGAAAAGGGTATAATAACGGCTTCCAAATACGGAAGTACCGGAAGGAAAGATTATGGAAAAGAAGAACCATCTGTTCAAGGCCGAGATCAAGGAGATGCTCGATCTCGTCGTCAACTCGCTCTATTCGAAGAAGGAGATATTCCTGCGCGAACTGCTCTCGAACGCCTCCGACGCCATCGACCGCGCCAAATATCTGGGCCTCACCCAGCCGGAGCTGGTGGCCGACAATCCCACGTGGCAGATCGACATCGTGGCCGACAAGGACGCCAAGACGCTCATGATCTCCGACAACGGCTCCGGAATGAACGCCGACGAGCTGGAGAAAAACCTCGGCGTGATCGCCTCCTCCGGAACCAAGGCGTTCCGGGCCGCGCTGAAGGAGAAAGGCGGCGCCAACCTTCCCGAGCTGATCGGCCAGTTCGGCGTGGGCTTCTACGCCGCGTTCATGGTGGCAGACAAGGTGCGCGTCGTCTCGAAAAAGCGCGGCGAAGACGCGGCTTACCAGTGGGAGAGCGACGGCGCGGGCGCGTACACGGTGGAGGACGGCGCGCGCGACGCGTACGGCACAAGCGTGATGCTGCACCTGCGGCCCGAGTTTGAAGAGTATCTCGACGAATGGCGCATCGGCGAGCTCGTGAAGAACTATTCGGACTTTATCGCCTATCCGATCTATTTCAAGGGTTTGCCCGAGAAGAAAGAAGAGGACAAGAAGGACGACGAGAAGAAGGAGCCCGCGGCCCCCAAGCCGCTCAACACGATGGTCGCCCTCTGGAAACGTCCGAAGAAGGACGTCAAGCCCGAGGAGTACGCGGAATTCTACAGGCATCTGACGCACGACTACGAGGACCCGCTCGAGACGATCCATTTCTCCGGCGAGGGACAGGTTGAGTTCAAGGCGCTCCTCTTCCTGCCGAAGCGGGCCGGCATGGACATCTACATGCCGCAGACGAAACGCGGCCTCTCGCTCTACGTGCGCAACGTGTTCATCGGCAACGACTTCGACATGCTCCTGCCCGAGTACCTGCGCTTCGCGAAAGGCGTTGTGGACTCCTCCGACCTGCCTCTCAATGTCAGCCGCGAGATGCTGCAGGACGACGCCGTGATCCGCAAGATCAAGCAGGCCGTCACCTCGAAGATACTCTCGACGCTCCTGGAGATGAAGGACAAGAAGGCCGACACGTACAAGGCGTTCTACGACGCTTTCGGACGAATCGTGAAGGAAGGCATCCATACGGATTGGGAGAACGCCGACCGCATCAAGAAGCTGGCGCTCTATCCGAGCGCAAAGACGGACGCGGGCAAGATGATCTCCCTCGACGAGTACGTCAAGGCGATGCCCAAGGAGCAGAAGGACATTTACTACCTTGCCGCAGAAAGGATCGAGGAGGCGCGCCATTCGCCGCAGATTGAGCAGGCGCTCAAGCACGGCTGCGACGTGCTGTTCTTCGTAGACCCCGTGGACGAGTGGCTGGTGGATTCCTTCCGCGAGTACGAGGGCAAGAAGCTCGTCGATATCGCCAAGGGCGACGTGCAGTTCGGCAGCGAGGACGAGCAGAAAGCCGAGAAAGAAGCGAACGAGAAGGCGTCCGCCGATCTGAAGCCGTTCCTCGACGCCGTAAAGGAGCAGCTCAAGGATCAGGTGGCAGACGTGCGCGTCTCGACGCGCCTGGCGGACTCGCCGTGCTGCCTGGTGGCGGGCGCGAACGCGCTCAGCGCGTCGATGGAACGGATGCTTCGCGCGATGAAGCAGGACGTGCCGCACGAGAAGCGTACGCTCGAGATCAACGCCGCGCATCCGCTCGTCGCGAAAATGAAGGGCCTGGCGGGCGACGAGCTGAAAGACGCCGTCGAGCTGCTCTACGATCAGGCGCTGATCGCCGAGGGTTCGGCGATTCCCGATCCGGGACGTTTCACGAAGCTTCTGACGGCGCTCATGCTGAAGTAGGACGCGATGAAGGGGAGCGTGCTCGTGACCGGCGGCGCGCGCCGGATCGGCCGCGCGATCTGCGAGACGCTGGCCGCGCGCGGTTGGCGTGTGCTGGCGCATTCCCGCACGCCAGGCAATCCGCTGTGCGCGGATTTCAGGATGCCTGGCACGGCGGAGCGGCTTTTTGCCGACGCCCTTGCGCAGGCGCCTGACCTGTGCGCGATCGTCAACAGCGCCGCCATGTTCTCGACGGCGGCGGAGTTGCCGGCGGAAGAGGCCGACGCGCTTCAGGCGGTGAACGTGACGGTCCCCATTCGATTGGCGGAACTTCTGGCGGCGCATCTGGCGGCGCGGAATGACGCTGGTGCTGTCGTCAATTTGCTCGATACGCGCATCCTCCGAGGACTAGCCTCTACGCCTTATGCCATGAGCAAGCTGGCGCTGGCGCGCGCGACCGTGGCGCTGGCGCGGCGCCTCGCGCCCACGCTCCGCGTCAGCGGAGTCGCGCCGGGACCTGTTCTGCCGCCGGAGGATGCCGCCAACAGCGAAAAAGGCGGCGCAATCCTCCTGCCGCGCCGTCCGACGCCGTCCGACGTGGCGGCCGCCGTTGCCTTTCTGATCGAGGCGGAAACCGTGACCGGTCAGATACTGGCCGTCGATTCCGGGCAGTGCCTCATATAGCCCCACTTATGGTATACTAGGGCCGTTCTCCGGCGCGGGCCGCTGAACGACATGTCTCTTCAACAACCTGAAAGGAACTTGAAATGATGATTCCTCGACGTCAGTTCGTGACGACGGCAGGCGCGTTGGCCGCCGCGCCGATGGTGCTTGGCGATGCTCAGAAGGTGTTCAAGGTAGGGCTCGTAGGCTGCGGCGGCCGCGGCACGGGAGCAATCCAGAACATCATGGACGCGGCAGCCCTGCTCGGCTGCAAGGTGCAGCTGACGGCGACGGCGGACTTCTTTCCCGACAAGGCCAAGGTCATTTGCAAGAAATACGGCGTGGACGAAAAGATGGCGTTTGGCGGGGCGAACGGCTACAAGGACGTGATCGCCTCCGGATGCGACATCGTGCTCCTCTGCGCGCCGCCTGTGTTCCGTCCGCGCCACATGGCCGCCTGCGTGGCGGCGGGCAAGCATGTCTTCGCCGAGAAGCCCATTGCCACGGACCCGCGCGGTCTGCGCGCGTTCCTGAAGACCGTCGCCGACGCGAAGGCGAAGAATCTCTCGATCCTCTCGGGTACGCTCCACCGCCACTCGAACCGATTCCTCAAGCAGATCGGGCCGGTGCGCAAGGGCTGCATCGGCACGATCCTTTCGGGGCGCGTCTACCGCTGCCATGGGCCGATCTGGGTGCGCCCGCGCCGGCCGACCGACTCGAACGCCGCCTACCTTTGCAACAACTGGTACCACTTCTGGGAGATGAGCGGCGACCAGGTGACCGAGCAGGCGATCCACGAGGTGGACCTCGCGAACTGGTTCATCGGGCGTTTCCCCGTGAGCGCGTTCGGCATGGGCGCGCGTTGGCGCCGCCCCGCCGGCATCGGCGACATCTACGACGAGATCGCGATCGACTACGACTACGGCGACGAGCTTCACACGACGACGTTCGGACGCCACATGACCGGCTGCGCCAACCCGTTCGGCACACGCCTCGTGGGTTCCGAGGGCGAGATCTCCGTGGGCAACAAGATCAAGCGCTGGGACGGCAAGCCCGTGGAGGAGGACCTCGCCGCGATCGCGGGGCGTCCCGACAACGGCCTCATCGCGGAGCACGTGGACTTCCTCTCCGGCCTCCTGAACGGCAACCTCATCAACGAGGGCGAGCAGGTGGCGATGTCCACGGCAACCTGCATCATCGGCACACTCGCGGCCTATTCGGGCCGCATGGTGCGCATGAAGGACGTGCTGGAAAACGAGCGCAGCGAGTTCTACGACGGCTGGAACGCCGCGTTCACCCCCGAGCAGTTCGAGGAGACGGAAGACATCCCCGTACCGCCGGAGGGCGTCGCTCCCGTGCCCGGCAAGGCGGGATGAGAGTGAAGGGTGAAAAGTGAAGAGTGAAGAGCGGAGAAGTTGACGATGAACATCAAGAGACGCGATTTTCTGGCGGGGGCGGCGATAGGGCTTGCGGCGGCAGGTTTGCCGCGCCTGGCGCGCGGCGCGGACGACGGCGCGGCACCGTTCAAGACGATCTTGAAGAAGGCGCTGATTCGTCCGCGCCTGACGCCGGACGTGGTGAAGACGCTGAAGGAGAACGGCTACCCGGGCGTGGAGCTGCAGGACAAGAGCGTGACCGAGGCCGAGGCGCGCGCCGCGCGCCGGCTGGCGGAGGACGAAGGGCTGCTGATCCATTCGTTCATGGGCGGCTGGTTCATGTTCAACGCCAAAGAGGCCGACAAGCGCAAGGCTGAGATTGAGAAGGCCAAGCAGAACATGCGCGTCGCGAAGGCGTACGGCGCGCCGGTGATCCTCGTCGTGCCCGGTCGCGTCGGCGGCATGCCGATGCCGAAGCCGTCCGAGTTCAAGCTCTCGTTCGATTCCGGGACGCTCATGCTCGCGCGCGCGGCGGACGCCGACTATCCTGAATACGTGAAGGCGCAGAACGACGCGACAAAATACGCGCAGGACGCCATTGCCGAACTGGCACCGTACGCGGCGGAGCTCGGCGTGACGCTCGGCCTCGAGAACGTGTGGAACAACCTTTGGGTGATGCCGGATTTCGCATCGGCGTTCGTCCGTTCGTTCAAGAACGCATGGGTGAAAGCCTACCTCGACCTCGGCAACCACGTGCGCTATGCGTCGACCGAGAAGTGGGTGGAGGCGCTCTCCGACCAGATCGTGAAGCTCCACATCAAGGACTTCAAGATCGACCGCGCCGCGAAGAACGAGGGTTCCTTCGTTCGCATCGGCGACGGCTCGATCGATTGGAAACGCGTGCGCCGCGTGATCGAGTTCGCAGGCTACAACGGCTGGGTGTCGATCGAGAGCTCCGGCTGGACCGACGCCGAGCATGCCGCGATCATGGACCGGTTCTTCAAGGGAGCGCTGTAAGATGGATTTCAGATTCGCCTGGGCCGCCGCGACCGCCGCCGCGATGCTTTCCGTCGCCGCGGCGAACAACCCATACGGTTCGTGCGCGCATGTGACGCGCGGCGAGCCTGCCGCGCGGACGTGCGCGATGATGCGCCAGGCCGGCATGGGCTGGGTGCGCAGCGACTTCGACTGGCGCTCGATCGAGAAGAAGAAGGGCGAGTGGGATTTCACGAACTTCGACAAGATCGTGGCCGAATGCGAGGCGGAGGGTGTGCAGCTCCTGCCGATTCTCGGCTATTCCGTGCCGTGGGCGCATCCCGCGCACATGCACCTCGACGCCTGGGAGGAGTACGTGCGCAAGGTCGTGACGCGTTACGGCAAGCGCCTGCCCGTCCTGGAGGTCTGGAACGAGGAGAACATTCCGGGTTTCTGGAAGGACCCGAACCCGACGAACTACCTTGCCGTGCTGAGGCGGACGTACGAGACGGCGAAGAAGATCGAGCCGACGGTCCGTATCGCGTTCGGCGGCACGGCGGGCGTCCCGTTCACCTTCATCGAGGAGGTGTACAAGCTCGGCGGCGCGAAGTGGTTCGACGTCATGAACATCCACCCGTACTCGCATCCGCGCCGCCCGGAAGGGGCCATGGACGTGCAGATTGAGAAGCTCCGCCTGCTGATGGCGCAGTACGGCGACGCGCAGAAGCCCATCTGGATCACGGAGGTCGGCTGGCCGACGCACAGCGTACGCATCTCGGAGGGCGGACTGCTGCTTGCCGGCCTGAAGGCGGCGCGGCCAGACATGAAGACGTGGCGGATGCTCTACGTGCCCGCGCAAACGGACGAGGAGGGCGACGCGGACGAAAACGTCCGTCGCCAGCTGCTCGATTTCCTGCCGAAGGGCTCGCGCGTGGAGGTCTGCCGTTCCATTGACCTTGCCAAGCGCCTCGCGAAGGGCGACGTGGACGGCGTCGTCTACCCGTTCTCCGAGAACTATGCGGCCGATTCCGTGGACGCTGTCTACGCGTTCGTGAAGGCGGGCGGTGTGCTCGTGGACTTCGGCGGCATGCCGATGTGGAACGCCTACCGCGCGGACGCGGACGGCGTCATGCAGCGTGACAAGAAGGCCGAGACGTGGAAGGACCGTCGGCGCCTGCGCATCGCCGAGACGGCGTGGTGGGTCGACAAGCGCTATCCCGAGTCGATGCCCGTGCGCCCGACGGCGGCGGCGAAAGGCGTGAAGATTCCGCCGAAGGGGTTTGACGGCCAGCGGTTCCTCACGTCGCGCCTGCTCCAGAAGGGCGACGCGTTCATCCCGCTCCTCTCCGCGCCGACGAACGGCATCGAGGCCGTCGCCGCCGCCGTGTACAAGTTCAACAGCGACATGAAGGGCGCGATTGTGGCGAGCGGGCTCTTCGGACGCGGCAGCCACGGCACGAGCAGCGAGGAGCGTCAGGCGAAGATGACGGCGCGCGCGCTCGGCATCGCGTTCGCGGAGGGCATCGAGAACTTCTTCTGGTACGAGTTCCGCCAGCCCGACCACGATCCGTACGACCCGGAGTCCTACTTCGGCATGGTGCACGACAACTTCGCCCCGAAGCCGGCGTACGGCGCGTACATGACGTTCGTCGACGCGCGTCCGGTCGGCTCCGTGCAGAAGGCGACCACGTGGCGCTCGGCGGACGGCACGGTCTACTTCCCGCAGTGGACGCGTCCCGACAAGCGCAAGGCAGGGATGATCTGGACGCCCACGGCCGCGCACGAGCGCAAGCTGACCTTCTCGTCGCCCAACGTGACGTTCCTTGACGTGTCGGGCGCGCGGGTGCGTCCCGCGCGCGCGGGCAACGTCGTGACGCTCACGCTCTCCGGCTCGCCCATCTACTTCTTCGGCGGCGAGCTGAAGGAGCTGCCGTGACGGACGATTTCATCGCCTTCGCGGCGTCCGTGTTGGGGGTGCCGCCCGAAACGCTCTCGCTTGAAACGGCTTGCGGCGACATCCCCGAATGGGACAGCGTGATGCACCTCCGCCTCGTGATGGAGACGGAGTCGCGGTACGGCGTCTCGATCCCGCTGGAGAGGATTCCAGACCTGCGTTCGCTCGCCGACTTCGCCCGAATCATCAAGAGTGGAGGTTAAGATCATGAAATTCAAGATGGTGGTTTTTATCGCGATGGCGGCGTTGGCCTCTGGCGCGTTTGAGTGGGATTTTACGAAGGGATTGCCGGAAGGAGGCAAGCTGCGCGCATGCGCCGTGCTTGGACCGGAGGGGCTTTCCCTCTCGCAGATATCGAAGAACGTGACGCGGAAAGACGGGGCCGGCGTGGAGTTCCCGAAGGTCGACTTGCCCGAGGCGTTCGTCTTCGAGGCCGAGGTGGTGCCGTTCGTGGACTGGACGAACGAGGCCGACCGCGCGGCGGCGTCCGAGTCGCGGTCAATGCACGTGTTCGACACGATGGCCGTCAACTACAAGCCGAAGTGCCGCGACAAGGGCCTGCAGGTGATGTTCCACCAGTCGGGCGAGAAATGGACGGCCTTGCTCTACGCGGGCCTCGGCGACATGACCTGCCGCGCCACAGGTCCCTCCTTTACGCCTAAGGCCGGCGTGCCCGTGCGGCTCCGGATCGAGTACGACGCCCTCGGCACCGTGCGGTGGGACCTTGACGGTCAAAAGCAGGAAAGCTATCTTGCGAAGGCCGGGCCGATCGTGCCCGACCACACGCGTCGTCCGGTCGTCGGCGACCGCATTTGCAGCCTCTACTGGCCGTTCAACGGCACCATCCGCCGCATCGCGGTGACGCCTCTCGCACTTCCGCCGCTCGCGCTGCGTCCGGACGGTCGGCGTGCGTTCGCGCGCGGCGAAACGAACGCGACGTTCGCCGTGTCGGCGTTTTATCGCGGCCCGGGCAACTTGACGGATGTCACGTGCGAGATCGACGAGCTTGATCCTTCTGACGAGAAGGTCTACAAGCACATGGCGTGGAAAGAAAAACTTAATCTGGAAGCCGGCAAGTGGACGGAGTTCTTCGTGCGGCCGCTCGAAACGCGCCTGCGCCCGGGCAAATACCCTGTTTTGGTCCGACTCGCAGGCTTTACGCCGGACGGGACGGCCGTCGCCGTCACGAACTCCTTTGACATCGCGATCGGGCCTGTCTTCCCCGACCGGATGCCTGTCGTGATGTGGGGATCGAGCGGCACGGACGAGGTGGTGCGCGACTTCGGCTTCACGC
>CAMNLN010000085.1 GCA_946543025.1 uncultured Verrucomicrobiota bacterium | reverse complement strand
AATGAAGGAATTGAAATTGGCGAACCGAACGAGGTTATGGTAAGATACGGACATCTTGTGGCTTGAGGAGAATCCTGTCTATGAAAAAGTTATTGCTGACGGTTGGATGTCTGGTGGTTGTCGGCATGACGCGTGGCGACACATACACCGTGGCGGAGGGCGAGACCCAGACGCTGGACAGCGTGACGAACACGACGCGCTTCACGAAGAGCGGCAAGGGCACGCTCGTCGTGACCGGCACGAACTCGCTCACGTCGTTCACGTCCTCGGGCGGCACGCTGAATTTCCACGGAGGCATGACGACGATCTCCGGTGCCGGGTCGAGCGGTGCCTACGGGGACGCGGCCTTCGTCAACAACGGCGACGCGTTCATCGTCGACGGCGGCGCGACAGTGAAGATCACCGGCGGCGCGTACGCCCACTCGAACAACGGCATTCTCCTCGTCACGAACGGCACGTTTGACGCGACGGGTCTCGGCAACGACCTCATGAACGGCTTTACGGGGACTTTTCCGTCGTCGCGGATCGTCATCAACGACGGCGGCGTGGTGAAGGCCGGGCAGTTGCGGGTGGTCGGAGCGGAGGCTGGAACGGCTGCCAAGAAAGAGTATTTCAGCATCGACCTGAACGCGGGCGGCGCGCTGTATGTCAAACAGTTTTGGGAGGACAACGGTTCGCGCTACGGACGCATCAACTTCAATGGCGGCGTGCTCCATCCGACCGCCGCCGTGGCGCTCTTCAATGACGGCATTTCCAACAAGACATGGGCCGACAGCCTCGTCACGCCGACCGTGCTGGAAGGCGGATGCCACATCGAGCTGAACGCGAACGCAACCGTCGCTCCCGCCTTCATGAGCGGCGTCGGCGAAGGGGAGACGGACGGCGGCCTGCATGTCGGCGGCAGTTCGGTGCTCTACTGGCGCGCGAAGAACTCCACCTACAGCGGCGGCACGTGGCTGGAGGGCAGTGGCATCTTCGCGCTGAACGGCGCTTACGGCGACTCGTGCCTCGGTGCGCTGCCCGTCACGCCGGCCACCAACATCTGGATCATGAGCGGACACACGCTCTTCAGCGAGAGCGGCACGATGAGCATACACTCCAACCGCATGGTCTTCGTCAAGAGCGGCAAGACGTTCAATGTCGGCTCGCAGGGACGGCTCGTCATCGGCGGCGAGATCAAGACCGAGCCGAGCCCGGGCCTCGACTACACGACGAACAACCTGTTCCAGGTGCGAAGCGACTGGGCCGGCACGGTGGTTATCGGTCCGGGCGAGGGGATCACGAACAGCCTCGGGCGGGTGTATGTCGGCGCCTGTCTGGAGGTGACGAACGGTGTGTTCCGCCTCGCGTCGGGCGGCCAAAAGATGGGCGGTCACAGCCTCGCCGAAATCTTGAACGTCACGGGGAACGGTTCCTCGTTCAGCAACACGAAGGGTCATCTGAAGCTGACGGCCGGCGAACTGTACTCGACGCAGAACAACTACTCCGAAGTCAGCAATTACGGGCACGTCGAGGTCGTGGGCGGCAGGATCAACACGCCGAACAGCCATTGGCTGATGGGTTTGACGGGGCCTTCCAAGCTCTCCGTGTCGAATGGCGGCGAGTTCGTGGTGGGTGAGTTCCGCCTCGGGCAGACCAAGGCCTGCAAGAACGAAATGAACCTCGGCAAGGGCGGCGTGATCCGTCCGAAGAAATTGCTCCTTGAGTACGGCAACGACCAGGACGTCACGTTCAACTTCGACGGCGGTCGCTTCCAGTCGAACGTTCCGGATGACGCGTACAGCTCGCTTTTCTACGCGTCTACGCACGCGAAGTGGGACGGCGTGAACTTCTGCGTGCGCGAGGGCGGCGCGGTGCTGGACTCGTCGTTTGGGAAGCATGTCTGGTGGTCGCGTCCGCTCGTCAGCGGTGCCGAGCACGATGGCGGCCTGACCTGCGTCCTGGGCAAGAACAAGGACGTGGTGCTGTGCGACAAGGCGGCCCCCTGCTCCTACAACGGCCCGACGCGCACGGTGTTTACCACCGGTGCCAACTTCGGCACGCTCCAGTGCCGCGTGGCGGACGTGCTGCCGGGAACGACGACTCTCCAGATCGGACCCCACACGCAAATCGGATTTAACAGCAGCTGGAGCTCCGGCCACGACCTCGATCAGACCGTCGCCCGCGTCGAGGGCGTCGGCAACGTCGTCTATTGCACGAAGCTCGTCGTCACGAACGGCATCGCGGCCGTATTCGACGGTACCTACGGCACGCTCACGTTCGGCAATGTTTGTTCGCTCGCCGGCGACTACGTGATTGTCGGCAATACGAACGGCTGCGGCTGCGTGAAGTTCAACCAGAACCAGGATGTCTCGAACCTGTCGCTGAGGTTCGCGGACGTCGAGAAGTTGGACGCACATGCGCGGAGCGACCACTACAAGATCGTGGATGCGCCCAACGGCATCACGGGCACGTTCGGCCTTGCGCCGGACTGGCCGATGAACTGGTTGGTGAAGTACACCTCTGACCTCAAAAGCGTTTACGTGTACCACCAAAACGGCACCCAGATCATCATGAGGTAATGTCATGCTGTCGTTTGCGATGGGCGTAATCAAGGACTGGCGGGACTTGAACGCGTTCGAGATCATCCGCCACCCGTGGTTCATTTCCGCGTTTCTCGCAGGCGGCCTTGCTCAGTGCATCAAGCTGGCGCACGGCTGGTACCGTACGCATACGTTCGACAGGAAGTTCTTTGGCGCGGCCGGCGGGATGCCGAGTGCGCACACCGCCCTCGTGACAGCGCTCTCCATCGCCGTGGGGCTGACGGACGGGTTTGACTCGCCCGAGGCGATGATTGCTGTCGGGTTCGGCACAATTACGGTCGCCGACGCGCTCTCCGTCCGCCGTGCGGCCGGCGACCACGCGCGCCTCCTGAACCGGATCGTGCAACACCTGAACTTGACGGGCGAGGAAAAGTTCGAGGCGGAATGGTTGCGCGAGCGGCTGGGGCACAACCGGCGCGAGGTGCTGGTCGGCATTCTTTTCGGCATCGCTGTGGCCATCACGGTCTGTGGCGTATGGGACTTTTGGAAATGAAACGGTTGCTGCACTATCTGATTCTGGCCGTCATCCTTCTCGGCGCACCCGCGTTCTTCGCCTGGGTGGGCGGCTACGACGAAATCTGGGAAGGGGTGAAGAGCTTTCCGCCGCGCACGGAGGACTGGGGCTTCCATCCCGAAAAGCTCTGGAACCACCGCTGTCCGTTCTCCTGGGGCTGGTTCGCCACCATGATGTTTTTCACGTTCCTGTGCTTGCGACCGCTCGTTGCCCGTTGTCTCAAGGCCGCATTCAAGCCACGTTCCGCGAACTCTTCACCTTTCACCTTTCGCTCTTCGTCTTTCCCCTGGTGGGGATGGTTGGGTGTCGCTGTTCTTTTGGCAGGCTGGATGCTCTCCTGGAACTGGCACTTCCGCTGGTTTACGCCGCTCTCGGAGCGGTTGCAGGTGCAGCTCTCCTACGCGCCGGTGTGGGCGGGGTTCATCCTCCTGATGAACGCGCTCTGCGTGAAGCGGAGCGGACACAGCCCGATGACCGACCATCCGTGGGCCTATGCGGCCACGTTCCCCGCGAGCTCGCTTTTCTGGTGGTTCTTCGAGTACCTGAACCGCTACGTGTGGAACTGGTACTACCTCGGCATTTCAAACATCGGCGCGACGGAATATACCGTCTACGCGACCGTGTGCTTCGCGTCGGTGCTGCCGGGCGTCTGCGCGGTGGCGGCGTTTCTTCATACCTTCCGTCCGTTCGCCGACGAGCATTACGCCGGCATGGGAAGGGTCAACCTGCGCGGCTGGCGGGCCGTGAGCGTGCTGGCGTTCGTCGCGGCGCTGGGGCTGACGGGCATCGTGTTCTTCCCGCGCTACGCCTATCCGCTCCTGTGGCTTTCGCCGCTCATGGTGTTCCTGCTCGTGCAGGTGGCGCTGAAGGAGCCGTGCGCGCTGGACTGCCTGGCCGTCGGGAACTGGGCGGTTGTGTTTCGCTTCGCGCTTGCGGCGCTGATCTGCGGATTCTGCTGGGAGACGTGGAACTATTTTGCGCTCGCGAAGTGGGTGTACGCGGTGCCGTTCGTGCACCGTTTCCAGATCTGGGAGATGCCGCTCATGGGCTTCGCCGGTTACCTGCCGTTCGGGCTGGAGTGCGCGGCGGTGACGGCATGGATCTGTCCGGCGCTCATCGAGAACGACTGGTATCGGCAATCAATCGAGAAGGAGAAGACGACATGAAGGCGAAAATGATTTGCATGTGCTTGTGTCTGGCGGCGGGAGGATTTCTGTTCGCCCTCGAGCCGGGGCAGCCGGATCCGCGCGTACGCTCGTTCGTGGCGCCGACGCGGGTGGTGTGGACATCGGGAATGACCGGCTACAACAGACAGTCGGCCGTGGTGAACGCGGAATCGCTGTTGAAGCCGCGCTACGGGCAGATCCCCGAAGGGCAGTGGGGGCGCCAGATCGGATGTGTGCTGGAAAACAGGGGCGAGCCGGCGTCCGTGCTGCTCGACTTCGGACGTGAGCTGCACGGCGGACTCCAGATCTGCAACCAAAGTCCGCGCGGCATGAAACTGCATGTGCGCTTCGGCGAAAGCGTGGGCGAGGCGATGGCGCTCTACGGCTACAAGTGCGCGGGCAACGACCACGCGATCCGCGATGGGGAGTACCTGGTCCCCCACATGGGCACGCTCGAGATTGGCAACACGGGCTTCCGTTTCGTGCGGCTCGACCTCGTGACGACGGGCAAGGTGAACCTGGAATGCGTACGTGCGATTTCGCTCATGCGGCAGATGCCGCGCCTCGGTGCGTTCATATCCTCGGACGAGCGGCTGAACCAGGTGTGGGAGACCGCCGTGCGCACCGTCCACCTCTGCTGCCAGGAGTTTCTGTGGGACGGCATCAAGCGCGACCGGCTCGTCTGGATGGGCGACACGCACCCGGAGACGCGCACGATCCTCTCCGTGTTCGGGGCGGCGGACGTGCTGCGCGACTCGCTCGACTACGCCGCCGCTACGACGCCGACGAACGCCTGGATGAACGGCATGCCGAACTACACCCTGTGGTTTCTGCTGAACGTGCACGACTGGTACGTGTTCACCGGAGACGCCGGCTATCTCAAGGCGCGGCAGGCATACCTGAAGCCGACCATCGAGCATGTGCTGGCGCAGGTCGGGCCTGACGGGCGTTCGCAGCAGAAGGGTTTTCTGGACTGGCCGACGCAGCACAACCAGCCTGCCGTGAGGGCCGGTACGCAGGCCTTGCACGCGATCACGCTGGACAACGCGGCGGCGATCGCCGAGGTGTTGGGCGACGTGGATCTTGCCAAGCGTTGCCGAGCGGGCGCGGCGAAGTTGCGTGCCGTCAAGCAGGATCCTTGCGGCGCGAAATCCGCCGCCGCGCTCCTCGCGCTCGGCGGGCTGAGCGACCCGAAGGAGATGTTCGCCAAAGTGCTCGGCCAGAACGGGCACGACGGCGTCTCCACCTTCTACGGCTACTACATGCTGGAGGCGATGAGCGCCGCCGGCGAGAACCAGCGCGCGCTCGACACGGTGCGCGACTACTGGGGCGGGATGCTCGACATGGGCGCGACGAGCTTCTGGGAGGATTTCAGCCTTTCCTGGACGAACAACGCCACGCGTCTTGACGAGATGCCCGTGCCCGACAAGAAGGACATCCACGGCGACTTCGGCGAGTTCTGCTATCCCGGCTATCGCCATTCGCTCTGCCACGGCTGGAGCTCCGGCCCGGCGGCGTGGTGCATCGCGCACGTGCTCGGCATCGAAACGCTCGACGTGGGCGGCAAGACCGTGCGCGTGAAGCCGTTCCTCGGCGACCTTGCCTGGGCGGAGGGCGCTCTCCCGACGGCGCAGGGCGTGGTGCGCGTCCGCCACGAGAAGCGTCCAGACGGCACGATCGACACGAAGATCGACGCGCCGCCCGGCGTCACGGTCGTGCGCTAGACCGTTGCGCGTCCGTGCATCAATCTTTTGCGCGTGTGTGCAACGCCGACGGCGTGAGGCTGTGTTATACTTTTTGCGTTTTGCAACATTAGAGATGGAAACGCAGAAAATGAAGAAATCCCTAATCGTGGCGGCAGGGCTTGCCGCTACATTGATGGCATCCGCCCCCGCATGGGGCTTTACGTTCAACGACATCAAGTGCTGGGTTGGCAACGGGACCAACCAGTGCGCCGTGGTGGTCGATTTCAACGACGGCGGCGACGGGAACAGGTCGTTCGTCTGGGGGTACCGTTGGAACGGCGAGGCACCAACTGTGAAGGCGATCCTCGACGAGATCACGGTGTACGACACGCGCCTCAAGATGTTCGCAAGTTCCAGCCAGTACGGCACCTACGTCGAGGCGTTCGCGTACGATGCGGACGGCGACGGCGGCACGTTCGAGCATGTCTGGAACAACGAGACGTATGCCTACGACTTTGTCAAGTCCGACTTGGACGACATCTTTCCGGCAACCGAGGACGTCTACTCGTTTGACTCCGTGGCGTCAAACCACGTCTATACGGGTGTCGCCTGGATGCAGCTCGCCGGAACGGGAACGGCCTTTGAGGACGTGGTTTTCACGGATACGCCGAACGGCGTGGACTACTCCAATCCTGAGGACGGCCAATGGATCTGCTGGCGGCTCTGCTCGTATGAATCCGTCAGCGATTACGAATGGAACCCCATTGGTTATGAATGCGACGAGACATCTCCCTATGTCCCCGTGGCGGCCGTTCGCGCGTTCGGCATGGCGAACATTCAATCGTGGTTGGGGCATGGCACAAACAGCTGCGTCCTCGTCATCGACTTCAACGACAACAGCGCGGAGAAGTGTTCGTTCGCCTGGGGGTACCGCTGGAATGGCGAGGCACCAACTGTGAAAGCGATCCTCGACGAGATCACGGCCGAAGATCCACGTTTGAAGATGTTCTCAAGCTCCAGCGAATATGGAACTTTCGTTGATGCGTTCGCATACGATGCGGACGGTGACGGTGGTTCGTTCGAGCGTGTCTGGAACAGTGGGACATACTCGTACGACAATGTCAAGTCAGATGTTGACGACCTTTTCCCGGCGACCGTATCGGAGTCTTCGGTCGACCCGGTGACGGGAAATTACGTCTACTCCGGTAAAAGCTGGATGCAACTCTACGGAACGGGATCCATGTTTGACGACGTCTCTTTCGCCGAGACGCCGAACGGCGCCGATCTCACCTCCCCCGAAAACGGTCAGTGGATTTGCTGGCGCATCTGTCCGTATGTCTCGGAGTACGATGCCGAATGGAATCCCGTCGGCTATGAATGCAACATCGCCTCCCCTTATCTTCCGGTTGCGGTTTCGCGCATGTTCCGCATGGACAACATCAGGTTTTGGGTGGGAAGCGGCACCAACAAGTGCGCCGTGGTGGTCGATTTCAACGACGGGAACGCGGCGGATTGCTCGTTTGCGTGGGGGTATCGCTGGAACGGTACTGCACCCAGCATGAAGGCGATCCTCGATGAAATTACGGCTAAAGACCAACGCCTGAAGATGTTCTTTCATTCCAGCGAGTACGGATCGTTCATCGATGCATTCGCGTATGACGCGGACGGCGACGGCGGCTCCTTCGAGCGTGTTTGGGACAGCTCGGCGTACGCTTACGACCATGTGAAGTCGGATGCCGATGACATATTCCCGGCTCTTGAGTCGACGTCGTATGTTGATGAAGCGACCTCCAACTATGTCTATTCCGGCACAAGCTGGATGCAGCTCCTCGGCACGGGAAGCAGCTTTGAGGATGTCGTGTTTGCCGAGACGCCGAACGGCGTCGACTTAACCAACCCAGAAAACGGCCAATGGATCTGTTGGCGGATATGTCCGTATGTCTCGGAGTACGATGCCGGATGGAATCCCGTCGGCTATGAATGCAACATCGAGTCGGAACACGTGCCCATGACGGCCCGTCCATCTCCGTCGGCCGTAGCAGCTTTTCCGGCGGTCGGATTCTCGACGTACGCAAGCCTGGACGCTGCGTTTGACGCGGCGCGGGGCGGTGGCTCGGTGACGTTGCCGGTTCAGTCAAGTGTCGATACGGCAGCAAAGACAGTGACTGTGGGTACAGCGGCGGACGAGACGCTTCAGATGTATGAAGTGCCGGCTTATTTCGACATGGCCGTCTCTGGCAACGCCGTGAAGCTGACGCTCAATGCGATGGCGACGCCGATGCTGGCGGCCGCAGTTTCGGGCGAGGAGCCGCCGTTCACGGTAAGCGATACGAAAGTCACGGTCATCCCAGGTAATGTAATTGATGGACTTTACTACGGGTTGGCGGTTTCGACAGACCTGGCGTCCGGTTTCTCCAACCCGACAGAGTGGGTGCGCGCGGAAAACGGCAGGGTCGTTCTTGAGAAGGCGAAGGATGCCGCCGCCTCGGGCGAATTCTACAAGGTGCGCGTATCCGATGTTGACGAGTCGGCGAAATGAGGATAAAATCACTGCATGTTGACTAGGCATGGTCTTTTATCGGGTCTGATTCTAGCCGCCACGTTCTGCGTGGCGTCCGATTCGCCGTTCGGCGCGCAAGTCGTGGACTATTCGACGGCGTGCCGCGACCTTCGGTTCAACAATCCGAACAACGTCCTCGGAGCGCCAGCGCGGTTCGTGAAGGTCTATTCGGGAGACATGGGCGGTGTGTCGTCAGACGCGTACGGCGGCGTCGTCCATCCCGTCGTGCCGGCGTATACGGGCGGACTGCACCTGTCGCTCATCTCGCCGGACGAGGAGGAGCCGGGCTATGTGGTCATCGCGTTCGACCATGACGTGGTGGACGACCCCGACAACCCGTTCGGCGTGGACTTCATCGTGTTCGGCAACTCTGGCTGCACGAAGTCCACGGGTACGGGCATGACGGCGCTTGACGACCCGGCCACATGCCGTCTGACGGACCACGGATTCCCCGAGGAGTCAGTCGTAGAAGTGGCGCAAAGCCCGGACGGGCCTTGGTACGGAAGCGACAGATGGCGCACTTCGGACGGATTCGCACCCACGCTCGGACACATGTACGATCCGGCGAACGCCGACACGAACCTCTACTCGGGCAACCGGTGGTGGGGCGCACCGACGGATCCGACATATCCCGTCGATCCGCGCATCAGTTTCGCCGATTGCGCGGGGTTGACGCTGGCCGAACTGTGCCAGCGCTACAATGGGTCGGCGGGTGGCGCGGGTTACGACCTCGCGGACGCGATCGACGAGGACGGAAATGAACTCCCTGCCGACGCCGCACACGGCGGGCACAAGTGGTTCCGCTACGTGAAAATCTCTTGCAATGCAGAGAAAAAATATGATGAGGATGGCGATTGGGACGGAGACTGGCTTTTTTCGGAACCCGAAGTGGATGCCGTGGCGGACGTGAGGCCGGCTACGGGCTACGAGCGCTGGCGCGAGCGATATTACACGGACTGGACGACGGCGTGGCAGGCGACGCCAGAGGCGATCGCGGCGAACGGGCTGCCAAACGGCCTCAACTGCGTGTACGGGCTTGCGCCGACGGATACGGTTACGGCGAACGTGCCGTTCAAGGTGGTGTCGTTCGAGCCGAGCGAAACGGAGCATGTCGTCAAGATGCTCTCGCCGAAGCAGATGACGGCAACGCCGAATGGGCTTGTAGTGAAAGAGACGGCCTCGCTCGGCACGGGATGGAAGTCCGTCAAGCCGACGCTTCTGTCGTCCGAATCGCAGGGCGACGGGACGTGGCTCAACACGTTCACGGTGCCGAAGGGCGAAGGCACGTTCTTCAAGCTTGCGCTCGACATGGAATAGGGACGAATGCGGAGACGAGGGTTCAGCATCATCGAGCTGGTGCTCATCATGGGGCTGATCTGCCTCGTGGCCGCGATGACGATTCCGTCTCTCTTCGAAGCGTACGAGGCGGCGCAGAGCGCGAAGTGCAAGTCGAACCTTCACCTGCTCGCGGTGTTCTGTCAAAGCTACGCGATGAGGGAGGGCTTCTTCCCGTGGGGATCGATCGAACCGAGCCAGCATGAGGCGCAATACTGGGGGAACGAGGCGCTGAAGCTCCTCTATCCGCGCGAGAACCCGAGACGGTTCGGGGTTGAGCACTGGAGCGAATACTCCTCGTTCTGCTGGGACTTCACGCGCCGCAGAGGCGAGGACGGGTGGGATTGCGGCGAGATCCTGCGGGGCGTAAAGGCGAGAGACGTCTTCGGATGTCCTAAGTGCAACAGGGAGCGGACAGACAACTGGGACGGCAACCACGTGACGGGGTACAACTACAACGTCTGCTACCTGGGATTCGTCGAGAACGATTCCAGCGCGCGGAAATACCCTACCGCGTGGGAGAGCGTGAAGCATCCCTCGCGCGTCGTGGTGTTCGGCGACGGCGGATACGCGGGCGGCCCGAACAAGTTCATGCGCGCGCCGATCCAGGACAAGCAGTACGACAAGTCTTCTTCTGGTCTGCGCAAGGCGGGTACGCAGGCGTTCCGTCACGGGCGCGGCGAGAAGCGGCATTGCAACATGGCATTCCTCGACGGGCACGTGGAGGAGTTCCGTCAGCCATACAAGGCAGGCGGGAGCCCTGGGTGGGTAGACAAGAATACACACTCGGCGTTCATCAGCTCCGGCAACGGCATCTATGGTCCGAGAGGGTTCGGGGTGGGGGACAACGACGAGCCGAGGTGATGAAAGGTGAAGGGTGAAAGATGAAAGGTGAAGGGTGATGATGGCGGCTGTCTTGTTTGCGGCGGCGGTGAGGTTGGTGAGCTGCGCGCCGGCGGCGACGGAGACGATCTACGACCTGGGCGCGGAAGATTGCCTCGTCGGGCGTTCATCTGCCTGTCTCTATCCGGCGGCGGCAACGAACCTGCCGAGCGTGGGCGGCTACTCCGCGCCGTCGATCGAGCGGATCGTTGCGTGCGCGCCCACGCACGTGCTTGTCTCGTACCTCGCGGATCCCTCGCTCTCCAACCGTCTGGAACGGCTCGGCATCCGTGTGTTGCAGTTCCCGTGCGAGCGGCTCAGGGACTACGCGCCCATGCGCGCACGGCTGGCCGAACTATGCAGCATGCGTCCGCGGCGCATGTTGGCGGTCGTCCAGAAGGAGCCGCTGATCGTGGCCGGGCGCGAGACGCTGCCAGACGACATTCTTGCCGAGGTCGGCTGCGCGAACGCGGTGACAAACCGCGCGGGCTACTTCGTGCTGTCGCCCGAGGCGCGCATGAAGCTCGCGCCGGAAGGGGAGGTTGACTTCAGCATGAACTACGACCTCACGCGTCTCGGCCCGCACCTGCGGGAGGAGATCGAGAAGCTGCGCGGAAGATTGAAAGACGGGAGAACGGGCGGGGTGCCCGCTCATGACCGCGAGAACGGGCAAGATGCCCGTTCTGCCGCCGACGAGCTGTTCCGCCTGCGCCTCTGGCGCGTGCTGGCGGGCCTTCTTGTGGGCGCGGCGCTCGCGCTCGCGGGGGCCGTCTTGCAGACAGTTCTTCGAAATCCCTTAGCCGATCCGTTCGTCCTCGGGCTGTCGGGCGGCGCGTCGCTTGCGGCGGCTGCCGTGCTGGCGACGGGCCTTGTGGCCACCGGATCTTTCGTGCTGCCGGCGGCGGCGTTCGTGGGTGCGATGCTGGCGCTCATCTTCGTGGTGGCGGTGGCGCGGGCGGCGGGCG